>JAJYNT010000100.1 GCA_021786215.1 Chloroflexota bacterium
ACCGCTCAACGGTAGGAAGACCGCGACTAACACCGTCACTATCGCCAACAGTGGCAGATACAATCGTGCTCTCATCGGTCTGCATCCTCCTTATGAAACCGTTGGAGTGTGCGGACGCAGCCGACGCAAGAACGCTGCCCAGTGTCTCAAGATAGGCAGTCGCGTGACCTTAAGATTGGCTTATGGATTGGATCGATGGGGCTCTGAAGTCGTGTCCGGCGCTTCGTCTATGGTTCCGGGTCGATCAATAGAGGAAGATGTAGGTGATGAAGGCACCAAGACCGAAGGCTGCCAGCACCATGAGGGCAAGGAGCAGATCGTCCCCCTTTCCGAGAACGTATCTGACCTTCTGGCCGGAAGTGGGCAGCAGCCTTCCGGTCAACAGCCCCAATAGCAATCCCACAATAAGGCCGAATAGCAGAAGCGCGGAGTCGCCGATGGCCATCTACGAAGCCTCCCATGGGGGCAGCGTCGACATAGGTCGATAAGTTAGCATAGGGTCCCTGCTGCTGGTCTTAAGGGAGCATGGGGGCCACCTTATCGAAACATTAAGGAGTTTCTCGCTGCGACAGTGGCAGCTGGAGCGCTACTGAGGATTGACCGGAAAGCGGAGCAGGAATTGAGCACCCGGGTCCGACCGAGTTTCCAGTTCCAACTGCCCGCCGTGGGCCAGGACCAGATCCCGGGCGATGGCGAGCCCGAGTCCCATCCCTTGCGGAAATCGACCCGACTGGCTTCCGCGGAAGAAAGGGGTAAAGACCTGGGCCCGTTCCTCTGGCCGTATGCCGGGACCGCTGTCGGTGACCCAAATATAGGCTGATCCTCCGCTCGTCTCCACGCTGATGGCGACCGATCCGCCTGAGGGGGTGTACTTTATGGCGTTGCTGACCAGGTTGCCGAGGGCCTGGGCGAGGCGATCCGGATCGATCTCGGCGCTCGGTAGCTGATCGGGGATTATCGTCTTCCAGGTGACACCCTTGTCTCGAGCCGCTTCCCCCCAGGGCGCGAGAGTGCGACGTAGCCAGTCGGTCAGCGGTACGCTGCGTCGAACTAACTCCGGTGCGCCGAGGACCCGGTCGTGCAGCTGAGCGAGATTATCCACCAATCGCTGCATCCGAACCAACTCCTCCTCCATCCCGGCAAGCAACTCCTGCCGGAGCTCCGCATCCTCCACCGCGCCCCGCTGGAGTGCCTGAAGCGCCGAGAGCAGCGCTCCCATTGGCCTGGCCAGTTCGTGGACAAGATTCGCCAGCAGCTGTCGTCGGGCTTTCTCGAGGCTTCTGAGCTGCTCCGTCAGACTGTTAAAGGCCCTGGAGAGCATTCGGACCTCTTCTGGCCCCTCCTCGGGGATCGGTCCTGTCTGCTGCCCGCCTGCCAGCCGGCTCACCGCGTCGGTCACTGCCCTGAGAGGGCGGCTAAGGCTGATCGCCAGCACCGACCCGAGGATGGCCCCCGCCAGAACCCCCGCGGCTAATACCAGTGCAATGAGGTAGCGCAGCCGCAAGAACCACTCGTAGACGCTAGCAAGACGATGGGTAACACGTACCACCCCCAGAAGCCGGCCCCTCGAATCGGTGACCGGGACGATGACATCGGCCACCTCTGCCTGTTGATCCCTGCTGTACGCCGTAATGACGCTGACCTTGTCGCTCTCCAGCTGCGATGTGGCGGGGAGCGTGACGCGCTGGCCGATATACGGCACATCCTCCGTGTCGCTGGATGCCAGCAACCGATCGTTTGCGTCCAGCAGCATGACCCGAGCTGTCAGATCGGGGGCCACTGAGGCTACAAACTGCTTCGCTTCGGCTGCGTTGCCCCAAATCCCGTTGTGCTCTGCCGCTAGTTGGGCCACCAGCAGGGCTTGCCCCTTCATTTCGTTGGACAGGTTTGGAAGGAGCACCTGGGTTTCGAGGACATAGACCAGCGTTAATCCGATAAGTGGACTGATCACCAGGAGTGGAAGCACGTGGCTCAATACCAGCCGGCGTCGCAGGGTGGCTAGCACTACTCCTCCTGAGGCTCTAGCTTATACCCCACCCCCCGGATCGTGAGTATGCGGCGCGGCTCGTGAGGGTCATTCTCCAGACGTTCTCGCAGCCATCGGATGTGAACGTAGACTACTTCCGGCTGCCCCTCGTACTCCGGACCCCAAACTCGACTCAGCAGTTCGTCCACCGGTACCACTCGGCCGGCTTCCATGGCAAGAGTGTGCAGCAAGTCGAACTGCCTGGGAGGAAGTTCCACCGGTCGCCCGCTCAGGGTGATGGTGTGAGCTCCCGGATCGATCGTCAGGTCCCCCACTGTCACCTGCGTGGGCTCTGAAGGCAGCGATAACACCGGACTGGTCCTGCGCAACACGGCCTTGATGCGCGCGATCAACACTTCCAGGTCGAATGGCTTGGTGACGTAGTCGTCGGCTCCCATCTCCAGACCGAGCACCTGATCCAGTTCCTTCCGGCGTGCGGTCAGGAAGATGACCGGCAAACCGAGGTGCTCGCGGAAGTCGCGCAGCGCCTCCAGTCCATCCATCCCGGGCAACCCAATGTCCAGCAGCACCAGGTCGGGTGGGTCACGTCTGGCAATGGCCAGGGCATCCTCCGCGTTGGCAGCCGTGGATACCCCGTATCCGGCTCTCTCTAGATTGTACGAGAGGCTACGGCGGAGAAGCCCATCGTCGTCGACCAGCAACAACCTCTTCGGCATGATATGAAATCCTTTCGACCATAATCATACATTATCGACGTGCAAAGTGCCCCAAGAGCAGAACCAGGGCAGTCGCGCGGTGCACCGAGGATCGCATTGGAACATCCTGAGGCTGTGGGGTAGGGCGCCGGAGTTCGGCGACCCTCCAAATGAGTAAATGTTGCCGCGCGAACGATGTGGCAGCCGTTGGCGGGTTATAATGTATGCTTAATGGGCGATTCATGTCGCTGTAAAGACGACAGGATGGCTATGTGGCTATTTTGTACGGTTCGACGGGCTTTTGTTGCCGCGGCGCGCAGTTAGAGCGCGGCGGAAGACGCGCAGCTGCAGGCGACCAAGTCCGCCGGTTTGAGGCCTGGGGGCAAGTTTCTGGAATACCCCAGCGGAAAGGCTGTATAAGTAATGAAAGCACTCGCTCTTATTCCTGGTTCCACCACAATTCGCCTGGTTGATCGTCCCGAGCCTCTCGTCTCAGAGGATGACCAGGTCAAGCTGCAGGTGGTCAGGGTGGGCATATGTGGCACCGACAGGGAAGAGGCAGCCGGTGGCCGTGCCAAGGCTCCGAAAGGGCAATCGGAGCTGATCATCGGTCACGAGATGCTTGGTAGGGTGGTGGAGGTCGGCCGCAAGGTCACCAGGGTGAGACCCGGTGACTACGCCGTCTTCACCGTGCGGCGTGGCTGTGGCCACTGTTCGTCCTGCAACATGAACCGGCCCGACATGTGCCTCACGGGAGAGTATCAGGAGAGAGGCATCTGGGAGATGGACGGATACCAGGCCGAATACGTGGTGGATCGAGAGCAGTACCTGGTGCCTGTCCCCGCGGAGTTGGAGTCCGCAGCCGTTCTGACGGAGCCGCTCTCGGTGGCAGAGAAGGCCATCGACGAGGCTGGAAGGGTGCAGGCGGCTCGCCTCCCGTCCATCGCCTTCAATCCCAACTGGTTGGCGGGCCGTCGCTGTCTGGTGGCCGGTCTCGGGCCCATCGGCCTGCTGGCTGCCCTTGCCCTTCGACTACGGGGCGCGGAGTTGTACGGACTCGACATCGTTCCCGAGGATTCAGTCCGACCCCGATGGCTTGGGGAGATCGGCGGCCACTACCTGGATGGTCGCCGGTTGACACCCGAGCAGATACTGGATGCAGCCGGGCCCATGGATCTGATTTTCGAGAGCACCGGGGTGGCGCAGCTAGCCTTCAACTTATTGGACGCTCTGGCGATAAACGGCGCATACGTTCTCACCGGCATACCGGGTGGGGAACGGCCACTCCAGCTCCAGGGCGCTGAGTTAATGCGCCGACTCGTCTTGAACAACCAGGTGATGCTGGGCAGCGTGAATGCCTCTGCGGATCATTACCAGGTGGCCGTCACTGACCTGAGCCAGGCTCGGTTGCGGTGGGGCCCCTTAGTCGACAGGTTGATAACCCGGAGTCACCATTACAGCGACTTTCTGGTAGCCTTGGGTCCCCAAAGCGATGACGAGATCAAGGTCGTCGTTGAGTGGGCTGGCGCCCAACCCCTTCAGCCGTCACAGCAGGAGGCAGCGACCATATGAGTACGATGGATGACAACGCGCCGGGGCAACCCGGTATACCCCCGCGATGGACCTCCAGCGCCAAGAGCGGAGTAGGAACAGCGCTGGGGGGCTTCAGTCGTGTTTGGTTCACCTTGAGCCACGGCATCGTCGATGAGGTGTACTATCCGAGGGTCGATCTGGCTGCGATCCGGGACCTTGGTCTGATTGTCACCGATGGACTGGGCTTCTTCTCCGAAGAGAAGCGAAACACCCGCCATCGGCTGAACTACCTCGCCGATGGCGTGCCTGGCTACACCCTGATCAACGAATGTGATCAGGGGCGCTATCGGATAGAGAAGGAGCTGTTGACCGATCCTGTGCGTCACGTGCTGTTGCAGCGGGTGCGCTTCGTGCCGCTGCAAGGGGGACTGGGAGACTATCAACTGCACGCGTTGCTTGCACCCCACCTGGGGAACTTCGGCTATGGAAACACGGCGTGGGTCGGCGACTATAAGGGCACCCCGATGCTCTTCGCCCAGCGTGACGGCAGCGCCCTTGCTTTGGCCTGCTCCGTCCCCTGGCTCAAACGCTCGGCCGGTTTCGTGGGGGTGTCCGATGGATGGCAGGACCTGCACCTTCATGGGCAAATGCTCTGGAGCTATCAGAGGGCCGAGAACGGCAACGTCGCACTCACCGGACAGGTGGATCTGGGAGACGCCCAGGGTGAGTTCCTGCTGGCCCTTGGCTTCGGTCGCCACGCCTCGGAGGCCGCCAATCGGGCGGTCGCGAGCCTCCAGGAGGGTTTCGACTCGGCGAGAAGGGTGTACGTGACCCAGTGGGAGGAGTGGCATCGGCAGTTGCTGCCCGTCGAGGAGGGAGGGTTGAGACAGAGGGACCTCTACCGCATCAGTACGACGATACTGCGCGCCCACGAGTCGAAAGACTTTCAAGGGGGCATCATTGCCAGCCTCTCCGTGCCCTGGGGCTTCAGCAAGGGGGACGACGATCTCGGTGGATACCATCTGGTCTGGCCCAGGGATTTAGCTGAGAGCGCCGGTGCCCTGTTGGCGGCCGGAGCGAGAGCGGACGTGCGCCGCACACTCGCCTACCTTCAGTCCACTCAGGAGGCCGACGGTCGCTGGCCGCAGAACATGTGGCTGGATGGCAGCCCTTACTGGGAGGGCAACCAGATGGACGAAACGGCCTTCCCGATCCTGTTACTCAACATGGCCCATCTGGAAGATGTGTTGAGCGATGCCGAGCTTGCTCGTTACTGGCCAATGGTTCGGGCGGCCGCCGGATTTATCGTACGGAATGGCCCGGTGACTCAGCAGGACCGCTGGGAGGAGGACCCAGGGTACTCTCCATTCACCCTTGCGGTGGAGATCGCCGCCCTCCTGGTTGCCGCGGAGATGGCCGATTCGAACGGCGAGGCCGCGATAGGCTCCTACCTTCGGGAGACCGCCGATCTATGGAACTCCGGCATCGAGCGTTGGAGCTACGCTACCGGCACCGACCTGGCCCAGAAGATCGGGGTCGAGGGCTACTACGTGAGGCTCGCTCCCCCGGAGGAGGTGGACTCCTCGGCCCTATCCCAGGAACTGGTGTTGATCAAGAACCGTCCCGTGGCCGACGGGACCGACGTGGCAGCCCACGTAGTCAGTCCGGATGCCCTGGCGCTGGTTCGCTTCGGCCTGCGCGCGGCCGACGATCCCCGGATCCTGAACACCATCAAAGTCGTGGATGCCCTGCTGAAAGTCGAGACCCCGTTCGGCCCAATTTGGCACCGCTATGATGGGGATGGGTACGGGGAGCATGCCGATGGTTCTCCCTTCGACGGGACGGGCATCGGCAGGGCATGGCCCCTGTTGACCGGCGAGCGTGCTCACTACGAGCTGGCCGCTGGCCATTATGAGGTGGCCGAGCAGCTTCTCGGGGCACTAGAATCCTTCGCCAATGAGGGAGGTATGATCTCCGAGCAGGTCTGGGATGCCCCGGATATCCCTGAACGGGAGTTGTACTATGGAAGACCCTCCGGGTCGGCGATGCCGTTGGTCTGGGCGCACGCGGAATATGTGAAATTGCGCCGCTCGCTTCACGATCGGAAGGTATTCGACACCCCGCCGCAGACGGTTCAACGCTATGTGGTCGATAAGATCGGCAGCCCCTTTGCCCTTTGGCGATTCAATCACCGACTGCTCAGGATGCCCGCCGGCAAGAGGCTGCGGTTGGATCTCCTGTCTCCGACGACGGTTCATTGGAGCGCCGACGGCTGGCGGACCGTAACCGACACAGCGACTCGGCCCAGTGGGCTGGGCACCCACCTGGTCGATCTGCCCACCGATGTCTTGCCCGCGGGTGCGGTGGTCACATTCACCTTCTACTGGCCTGAGAGCGATAGGTGGGAAGGTGTGGACTTCGAGGTGCGGGTAGCGGAACGGGAGGAGCAGTTGCCTCCCGTCGGGGGCCAGAATATGCCTCTTCAGGATACCCGCGCGATCTAGTGCACGGCCACAGTGGCATTGAACGGTGTCATCCTGCGCATCCAACCTGTCATCCTGAGCTGATCCTGTCATCCTGAGCGTCAGCGAAGGATCTCTCCACCGTTCGGAATGGCACGCTTGGCCCTTAGAGGGCGAATCGTTTCCGCCCGGGCTACGTGGAGATGCTTCGCTTTGCTCAGCATGACAGTCCGTGTCAGCTTCACTAGCGGGCGATAGGGCTTGTCGACAGCAAGAATTGGGCGCGGCACGAGGGCCGAGGGGGCGGACCCCCGTGCCGCGTTCGTTAAGAAGAAGTCTTGCCTATGCGTTGTGCTTGCAGCAGTACTTTCGATGCCCGTTGCCCTCTTCCCCCGAGCCAGAGTGATCGCGCGGGCACTGGTCACCAATCCACTTGCACTCCAGTTGGTGGTTCGCGTCGGTGTGCTCCGCAAGACGCAGCATGTACCCCACCACCGCCTGGACCGCCTTGGCGGGCGTCTCGTCGCCGCAGAGCCTCATCCCCATTTCGTAGCTGAGTCTCGCAACCACCGGCTGGTTGTCCACGAGCCATTGACTCGTGGCGCTGAAGAACTGCTCCGGACTGGCCAACTCCTCGTCCATGCTGTGGGCGAATGAGCAGGCGCTCTCGACCGAGATCTTCTGCATCCCCGTCTCCTCTCCGTGGACCTCTTTGTCCGACGGCCGCTTCGCCGCCCTTCATCAGATTGACATCAATATCCTCAAGAACGCCCTATTCCACCATGCTGGGCTCGGCTTCAGTTTGCGCGGCGGACGCCGTCTTGAACCGGTAGATCCCGTATGCCAGGGGGCGGTACAGTGCATGGGCGAACTTGGTGAAGGGGAACAGGATCAGCAACTCCATGCCGAGCACCACGTGTGCCAGGAATATCGGGTAACCTATGCCCGCCTCTCGTGGAACGTAGACAATCAACTCCAACGCGAAGCCGGTAATCCCCACCAAGAACAGCAGCAGTAGAAACAGCCAGTCCGATGAGAGCGGCCTCGCTCTGGTGCCATCAGTGGAACGTGCCAACCTGACTATGGTCACGGCGCTGCCGTAGATCATCGCGAGTCCTGCCACCGTTCCCAGAAGCCGGGACGGGTACCACAGAGGAACCACTACCCCTGGGGTCTTGAATATGAAGTCGATCGCGGTTGCGATCCCCAGGCCGATGAACCCCCACATGATGGTGTAATGCACGAACCAGGGTCGCAGCAGGAGCGGCTTCTCCGCGTCCACTTCACAGCTGCGGAATCTCTTCTGTCCGACCATCTCGTCCAGCACGTCGCGGATCGCTCCCACGAACCTGCCGCCGAAGCTGCCACCGTCTCCAGAGAGCTCCCCTGTCCCTTCTTCCGGGCCCAGCGTCTTGGAGATGTGCATGACCAGTCTCACTACGCTCGCTACTGCCACCAAACCGATCAGCACGATCACCACTACGCCGAGGTTGTGGATCAGCTCAAACGGAATGAACCCGAAGAGGTCGAACCCGGCCGACGCCGGAGTACCGGATCTGCTGAGCAGCAGACTGGCCAGGATCGCGGCCACGACCAGCGCAAAACCCACCACGAATGCCCCTGAGCTGTATATCAGCCTGGAGATGCCGGTGGGATCCATGTTCGCGATTGTGTATCGCCTTACGGCCTCCATGTATTCGCTCGGTCGAGCCTGGCGCGGGCAGGTGTCGGAGCAATCGCGACAGTTCCAGCAGAGCCAGGCCTCCTTAGCGTCCATCAGCTTCTCCTTCATGCCCAGTTGGCCGTAACGGATCAGCCGACGCGGGAACCGGGCGTCATCCGAGGAGTGC
This sequence comes from Chloroflexota bacterium, assembly GCA_021786215.1. The sequence continues at coordinate 8,528 of JAJYNT010000100.1, forward strand.
TGGCAGACGGCCGTGCAGTTTCCGCAATTGAAGCAGGCCTGGATGTCGAATGCCCCAAAGCTCTTCAGTTCACGTGCAAGTTGCAGATCTACTCTATGTGCCGTCATGTTTCACTGCCCACCTAGTCGATACTGGAAGTAGTCGCCGTCCTGCTCTCCTTCGACCACCTGCCCATACTTCTTGAGCGCTGTCAGCTGCCAGAAGACTGTCTGGGTAGGCAGCCCCGTGGCCTGAGCCAAGCTTGGAACGGTCGCCGGCCCCTCCTTCAGCACTCTGGTTATCTCGTTGACCACCTTTATCTGTTCCTTCAGGCGAGCCTGCGCCGCTTCGACTTTCGCGACATTCTGCTCCCGAAGCCGCTTGAGCGCTTCCCTGTTTCTGGTCTTCAGGTCTGTCATCGCGCTCCCTCCCCTACCAGGTCGTCTACGCAGAGCGCATCCACCATCGCGTCATACTGTTCCACGGTCCAGCCCTTCAGCGTGAGTGCACCAGTGGGGCAAGCTGCCACGCATGCGCCGCAGCCCTTGCACAGGGCGGCGTTGACCTCCGCCTTGCGGTTGAGGGCGTCCTCTGCGCTCCCGTTCATCACCAGGGCTCCCTGGTAGCCGCACACCGAGATGCACTCTTCGCATCCATCGCAGCGGTCAGCCTCCACCTCCGCGACGTATGGGTCCAGCTCCACGAAGCCCCGCGACAGCGTGACCGCTGCCTTCACCGCGGCGGCAGATGCCGATGCCGTGCTCTCGGTGATGTCCTTTGGTGCCTGCGCGGTCCCCGCGAGCAGCACACCATTCACGGCGACCTCCACCGGCCGCAGCTTGGGGTGTACCTCCAGCAGGTATCCGTCGGATCCGATGGGCAGCTTCAGCATGTCGACCAGCTTCTCTGCCCTGTGAGGGACCATGCCAACCGACAGGACCACAAGGTCAACCGGAACCTCGACCTCCTCCCCAAATGTGAGCCGGTCCTTCACCCGCACTGTGATCGGGTGGCCATCATCTGCCGCGGCGGCCTCGACCGTGGGAGCTTCTTCCGGAGCGAAACGGAAGAAGAGCACGCCCTTCTGGCTGGCCTGCTCGTAGTAGTCCTCGTGTCCCCTGCCGTAGGTTCGGATGTCGCGGTAGAAGTCGAAGACGTTCGTTTCGGGAAACCGATCCCTCAGCTCGTTGGCTGCCTGAAGGGTCGCGGTGCAGCACACACGCGAGCAGTACTCGTTCAGCGGCTGCCCATCCCGTGGTTCGTTGATCCCCTCTATCTGCCGGCTTCCCACGCAGTGGATCATCGCGATGTTCCGGACTTCCCGTCCGTTCCATCGCAGGACCCCATCCCTCTGCTGGGGAGAGGAAGAAAGAGAGTTGTTTGGGGACACCCCAGACCCCGCCAGGTGCTGCGCCCTGGACCCGCCTTTTCCCTCTCCCTCTGGGAGAGGGTCAGGGTGAGGGTGATAGCCACGCTGCTCGGCCATCAGTCGAATCAGCTGCGGGAGTGTGACCACCTGCTGCAGCTGCTTGAAACCGTACTCGCCCTCCGCGGGCTCGTAGTGCTCGAAGCCGGTGGCAACCACGACCACGCCGGCCTTTACCTCGAAGACGGATGGCTCCAGGTCGAGGTCTATCCCCTCGCCAACAGCCTCCACACAATGACCGCATCGGTTGCAGTTCTGCCAGTCGATAGCGGGCGCGGGGGGAAAGCAACCTTCGTGGGACAGGTAGATCGCCTTACGGGTGGTCAGCCCGTAGTTGTACTCGTTCTCCACCT
>JAJYNT010000472.1 GCA_021786215.1 Chloroflexota bacterium
ACACCTCATTGGCCAACCATCCCCTGTACAGTTATCTCGACAAAGTGGGAAAGCTGCTGCTGGTCGTCCGTCCGGGTCTGAACGGCACGGAACTCCCCTACGACTCGGAGGACACCACGACCCCATTCTGGCATCTCTTCGACAGGGCGCGGCCGGGTCCAACCGTGATGGTGTATCAACTACCCGGGAAAGAGTAGCCACCAGGGAAACGGCTCTGTTGCAAGATCTCTCGGCTCAGTCCACTGATCTCACATTCTTTGCTTTCGCCTGGCCTGCCTGGCTTTGCCCTCGACCACTTGTACCTTAGTGACGATCCTATCTTGCAACTTGAGATCCTCACCGCCTGCGCTTCAGCGCCTTGCCTCAAGTGTCGTCACATCTCGCACAGCGTCAACAACTGCTACGCCGACTCGCTCCCAGAAGAACTCCTGAAAATGTATTTCGTCCCTAATACTGCTCCATGTTGATTAGCAGGAAGTGTAGAGCAACGATCGCCAGGAACCATACGAAGAGGATCGTTGCCGCACGGAAGTAATCGATCGCGTTTCCCACTCGCCTGACATCGGCACCCGCGTAGTGCTGGTCGACGTTGTCGGGAAAATGGGCCATGTAATCCGCGGCATCGGGGACGTATCGCGAGTCAGACTGGCGGAACCTCATGACCGGCAGCGGGTACGGGTCGATGAGCAATTCGGTCGCCATGACGTGCACGTCAGAGGTCATGAGAGGAGTAGTATTGGGACGTCCCGGTGTCACTGGGCCCGCTAGCATGGAAAGCTGTAACACCACCAGCAGCGCGATGACTCCATATACTATCGACTTGAGCCCTGGACGGCGGCAGTGGGCACAGAGGTAGTTGACTCCGTAGGCTGCCGTCACGGCCAACAGCGGAAAGCCGTAGGAAATATGACGGAAGAAGTCGTGAAACTTGGTGGCCTCGGCCGGGATGGGTCCCACGAAGAAGACCATAACTACGTTTCCCAGTGCGGTGACCGGCAGATAGATCAGGGAGAAATCCCTGCGCACCATCTGTATCGTCCCGACAGCCACCATTGTCAGGGCCAATCCCACAAAGAGAGCCAGCACGGACTCTGAGAGATTGAGCGCTGACGCGTACATGCTGAAGAGGTGATTCTGGCGAACAACATCCAGAGTCTTGGTGAAATTCGCCAGGCTCAGCGTGTCGGAATGATTTCCAGGCCAAATCATGCCGAACTCCCTGAGGGTCACCGCAGAGAAGCACGCTGCCACGGCTCCGAAGACCACAGAAGAGAGCCAGAAGCCACGCTCTCGCCATCGCATCATCAAATCTGCAGCGTACATAGCTGCCATGTATAGGATGCCCTCTGGACGGGCAAGGGCAGCAGCTCCGGCAGCAAGGCCGGCCGCTACCTGCCACCTCACAGCCCCACCAACCTTGTCCGCCTTGACTCTCAGGTAAGCCGCCAGGACCACAGTCGTCATCAGCAGTCCGTCGGCCTCTCCGACGTCCAGAGTGTAGTTGCGGAAGAGTGGGAAGCTTCCCACAAGACAGGCGGCCAGGAAAGCTAGCAGAGGGTTGTTCGTTACACCTCGGACCAACAAGAAGACCACGAGGGGCAGCAGCGCACTCCCGACTATCAATGGTAAGTAGCTGCCCAGGGTGTTGTGACCCACTATCTCGAAGGAACTCACCAACATTCCGGGCAGCAGCGGAAACGAGATGAAGTATGGGGCAACGCCCCCCCTCACCTGAACGGCGTCGGTGAAGGTGGACGGGTAGTGTCCAATGGTAATCCAACCATCGGCCGTCGCCCAATACCTCCAGAAGTTCACGTTGATCATAGACAGAGAGGCAACCGACAACAACGAGCCAATTGCAAGGATAGCCACGGGCAACAATAGCGACAGGTCGGGCACTCCCAGGAGGCTGCTGGCTGTCGGCGCTCCTGTTCTTATCTCGGCGAGGCCACGTCCAATCCACACAACACTGTAGATAACGATTCCCCACGCCAGCGGCAGCACGGGCCAAGATCTGTGCGACAAGAGACGCATGCAAGAAAAGTTCGAGAACAGGTAGCTGTGTATCCCATCCGACAGGTAACTTGCGGAGACTAAGCCTATGCTCAACAGGGCCACGGGAACCGTGACAACCAGCAGCAGCGCAGGCTTATAGCTGCTCAAGCAAACTCTTCCGCCCACAATCTTTGGCCGCGTCCACCACGCAAACACTGCCGCTAACCAGAATGCCAGCGAGCCCAGCCACAGTCTGGATATTCCCGACAGCGTCGTCCTATCCAGTAGCACGACCGTAATGGCCAAAGCACTCCCTACCGACACAGCTGCCAGCCACAACACAACGGCCACCTGAAGTCGGCTCTCCTCGTCCGCCACAACCAGATGCACTGACGGAATAACGTCGCCCCGCAATTCACATTCTCCTGTTCGCTTAACAGTTCAGCGACACGGACCCAGACAACTCCTCGCGGTAGGCTCTGCATCCTAGCCCACGCACGCATGGACGATTCAGCAAACTAGGTCAAGCTCCTTCTGCAGCCCTCCAAGTCTGCCCAGAATCTTGGGTAATGCGTCAAAACTGAAAGGCGGGATCTCGACAGTACAGGCCTCTCGACAAATCCCTTGTCGAGGACATGGCCGAGGCTCTACTGTGAAGTGCCGGTCTCGCTTGGCCGTCCCATCTTATGTGCTTGACCAATCCAGCTGATGAGTCTCCGAAACATGGATCGACTTTCCTGTAAACTAGCGTGTGATGGGAGTAGCACCAACACAAGGGCAGTCAGATACAGGTAGAGAGAGGCGCTCTGGTAGGCGGTCCCCGTAGTATGTCTCACAGCATCAAACCTACTGAAGAAGTTGGCCAGGTAATCCGGATAGCCCCAAAGCGAATTGCCCCAAGCGGTGACCACCCAGTATCCGTCGACGCGCTCGAATCCGAATACAGGCAGATGCAAGGGCTGAGTTCCCATTATGTCCACCAGATTGAAGCGCCCGCCCCCTAGCAGGTTTCCGGCATCATCACCGAAGTTCAGGCTTGGTTTCGACAAGAGATGGACATTCCACAGCACGGCGCCAAATAGCAACAGGTTTAACGTGAGCAGCCCCGCACTTCGCAACATTTGACGCTTCAACAGACTTAGGCCACCAACAACCGCAGCTGCGGCTGCCAGTACCAACAAGGGGAGAGGATACGACACATGCCGAAAGAAATCGGGCCACAGACGCGCACCAGATACTCGCGGGTCCACCAACAGAACTGAAACGACATTTATCCATGCCGGCAAGTAGAGCAGTGACAACTTCCAATGCTGGTAGAACAACGGCATGGATCCAACCGCACTCACCACCACGAGAAATGCGACCCAGCCCAACAACTGTCCAGCGGAAAGCCGCATCTGATTCGCTAGGGTCGGGATAGGCACTCCAGCAAGCACTTGCCAGTTGGCCATCACGTTCTGCAGCCCCAAGGCACCGACCCAGTTCCGTGGCCAGGGCATTCCAAACGTAGTCATCATCACCAACGAGAAAGCAGCCACCGGTATAGCAAACATGATAATCGCAGCCGCCTTTCGCCCAGGTGCAACCCGCAGGGGCAACGCGACCAGCAGGTAGATGCCTGCATAGGCGGCGCCCTCTGGCCTGGTTAGAGTTACCACTGCCCCCAACAAACCGAACAGCACCCAAGTCCGCATGCGCTGATCACCCTTTACGAGTCGAACAAACAGCCAGCAACAAAGCGCCAGCACAAGGAAGAAAGTTGAGTCCGGGATTGTCCAGTTCAGGACATAAAAACGGAGCGGAGGAAACAAGACCAAAAGGCAGGTAGCTGAGAGAGCTACCACTCGATAACCGACCACCTCTCGAAACAATAGATAAATGGCGCCAGGTAGCAAGACGTTGGACAAAACAGTAGGAATATAAACAGCGACCACGTTGTGGCCAAAGACCCCAAAAGACGCAGCTATCAGCCCTGGATAGAATGGCAAGTCAATGAGATATTTTGATAATCCCCCAGCAACAAAGAATGGCTGCCATAACCCCGCCACCACCGCTACTGGATAGGGAGCGTGAGACCAAATCGCATCAGCAATAGGCCAGTAGCGCAGAAGAAAATCGTCAAACGGGCGATCCAGGTAAGCAGACACCTGGAAAGCTCCTAGAACCGCCAAGATTGCAAGAATCAGGATCTCTCGCCAGCGCGCAAGGGTCATGCTGTACGCCTGCCCAAGTGACGATTTATTACCTGACTGAAGCATGACCAACTGCAGCAGCATGCTACTGATTATGAAAACAAACAATAAGGCGAGAGCCTTTGGCTGGTTCAGGTAAACGAATGAAAAGTAAAAGTAGTTGTTGATCTGGTCAGAAACGTAGATCAGCAGTAGCGGCAGAACCGCGCCAAGAATCAATGGTGACGCAGGGATGATAGCATGTGCCACATGGATGCGCCCCACCTTTGAACGCAGTAATGCGAAGTAGGCCACCCACCACCCAATTACGCCACTCGTAATGAGCATTAGAGTCAAGCTGTGTAGCCATCCACGCACAACCTCGTCCAATGGTATTCGGCCAAATAAGATAGCGTCCATCAGCACTGCTACACTAGCACCCAGCAGGACCACCAACAGAACCCAGACAGGCAACCACCAATGGCTAGCAGCCTGACCGGGGTCACGACTGTTTTGAGACTCTTCTGTCCGCATTGTTCCCTCTCCGTTTCCACCACTACTACAATGCTTGATGACCGATCCTCCAAACAGCGCTTCCGTCATAGATTGCAAGGTCGAACTGGGCTGATAATAGGCCACATGGATCTGTCGGCATCACCAAGAAGATGAGCCGAAATGGTCGACCTATGCGGCCATCAGCTTTAGAGCTCTACGGTGCTATCCGCTTGAGCTCCCAGTCCTCCCAGACGAAGCCGTAGGTATTGGGCGCCCCTTTCAGCTCTCCACGAAACAACTGCTCGGTCACCGCCTTGGTGAAGGCTTGCACCTTCAGGGTGCGGTCCCCGTACACCACCTGCACCGCCTCGGTGATGCCGTTTCTCCATACCTCGGCATTGGTGTTCTGCAGAGTGTCGGGCAGACCGCCAAACACCACCTTGGCCCCCTTGGGGAACTCGGGCTGCATCTCGCGCAGCTGCAGCAGGGTTTTGTGGGCAACGAAGCCTGCCTGTTGCCACCAGAATAGCTGACGCTGAGACTCCCCGAACGACAGCACCACGAACCGGGGGATGATCGCCAGAACGGCCAGGGCAGCAGCTCGCGATTCGGGGCGAAGCTTACGATAGAGATCGACCAGCACGCTGGCGATTGCTATGGAAAAGAACATCAGGAGCGGGTACAGGTAGCGATAGGCCTGGCCGTCCAGCAACACCAAAGGAGTCATCCCCAAGGCAAAAGAGATCAGCGAAAAGCGAGCGACCAAGCCTCCGCGCGCCCACAGCAGGACCACCACGAGGACCACCAGCCCATAGGACAACAGCATGCCGAAGGCATCGGTCATGCCCAGCAGCCTGATCGCGGCATCGGGATTGGTAGGAAAGAGCACCAGATCCCTGGTGAAGCTGTGCCTATCCTTGCTGGAGGTCCCAAGAGAACTGCTGCTCGCAGCCAGCAGCCATAGGTCTAGCACGAACAGACATACCACACTCCGATTCACGTGAGATATCCAGCAACGGATCAAAGGGCTCCCACCCTGCACCGATCCGCTTCCCGGAGACCGGCAGATAGCATCCAATGACCCTGGAGGATAATGGTGAACGGAAACCGATCGAGCCTGACCCAAGCTCTCGCTTGAACTGTTGCCATATTATCATGAACAACCGGGAGAGAGAATTGCCAAGCGTTCAGACTCTGCCAATCCTACGGTTCCAAGCCAGACCTAGAGCTTCGACCTCATACCAGGACGTTGACCATTGCCCAAACCGAACCTACAATGTCGCCCATGCGAGAAGTGACGGACTCCTCTCCCATTCCTAAGAAACGCCTCGGCATCATCCGAGACGAACATCTAACCCTCGCCTCCTTGCTGCTTGCCGGCCTGGCAGTGCGGCTCTGGCTGGTGCCCAAAGGAGCCTATCTGCCCGACGCTGTGCAATTCAAGATCTGGGGCGAGCAACTGGCCTCGACGTCTCTCGCCAGTTTCTACCGGATGGCGGATCCCCCCACTGACTACCTTCCCGGTTACCTGTACCTGCTCGCCGCCACAGAGCATCTGCGAGCGCAGATCGATGGTCCAATCTCCATGCTGGGTGCCTACATCCCATGGCTGAAAGCGGCCCCCATCGTGGCCGACATGGTGGTGGGTGCCGGCGTTTACCTGCTCGGTCGCCGTTTCGCCAGCTCGAGACGTTCCCTGGTCGCCACGGCTCTGGTGATCTTCAATCCGGGTGTCATCTTCGTAAGTGCCGTCTGGGGCCAAGTCGACTCCGTCGGGTTTGCCCCTGCGATGCTCTCTCTCGTGGCACTCGTCAACGGTAATCCAATACCGGCGGCAATTCTGGGAGGTGTGGCCTTCGTGGTGAAGCCCCAGTATTCGCTTTTCCTGGCCGTGGCCGGGATCTCGTACCTCAGAGCAGAGTCGCTCCGCCTCCCGCCTCTCAATACCCTGGATGCCAAAGGGGTCTGGGGACGGTGGGTATTGTGGAGGTTAGCGCTGCCGATAGTTGCTCTGGTCGCGACACTTCAGCTTCTGCTGCTGCCATTATCCGTCTCCCTCTGGCCGGGGCCGAACGTAGCGTGGACGCTGCGCTCTTGATTGATGGTGGCGGGAACCAAGTTCCCCGTAACCAGCTCCTTCGCTTTCAACCTTTAGGGCACGCCGGTCGCGGGCATGGAACGTCCAGACTCCACCCCGGGCTGGCTGTCGCTCAGCTATCAGGTGTGGGGCTTCATCTTGCTTGCTCTGGTGATAGCAATAGTCCTCTGGGTAGTATGGAGAAAGCCCAACGACCTGGCCGTCACCCTGTGGGGGTCTTTCGTTGTTTCCTACGCCTTCTTCGTTCTGCTCACCAGGATTCACGAGCGCTACCTGTTTGCCGCGGTTCCCCTTGCCGCAGCAGCCACAGTTTTCAGTCGATGGATGATCCTCCCCTACGTGACCACGTCGACACTGTATCTTGCCAACCTCCTGTACGTGTACTCGCTATGGCAATTCTGGCAACCAACCGCTGAGGAACAACCGCCCTCCGTGGTAGCCTTGCCCGGCCCAGGCGAGATCGACGCGCGTTGGGCTCCGAGTCCGGACGCCGGGGCAAACGCGTTCGTTGATCATCTTCATCGAATGAACGTATAATCTCTCTCGTCTGGCGACAAATCCCCCCAATTTTGACCCATTGGACGGCTTATGAAGCCCACTCGTGGTATCGGCTCCTGGAGCAGGCATCCTGACCTGAAGCCGTTGTCTATCGAAACGAGGGCCATGCTGCCCCTCGGGATCGTTGGGCTTTCCTCCTTTGCGGGTGGGCTCACGGCCGCGGTCACGGTTGCCGGCAGAACCACGCCGGCAACGGCCACCCTCCACTGGATCGTAACCCTCCTCGGAGTAACTCTCGTGCTGGCCGCATGGGCTTTCCTGTTTGGTCGCCTGCTGCATCTGAAAGTTGGGATCACCGCACAGCGGTCCCTGAAACTCTCGGCCCTCTGCCATTTGCCGCTACTGGCAGGGTTGGTACTGGTTCACGCGGTGTACGCCGACGATGCCGTTAACTACCTGTACTCCGCGAGCGTCTACGGGCGGGTGCTCTACCGCCCACTTGCTCTCCTCGGGCTGCTGGCCATCCCGTCCGCCCTGCAACTGGTGACGCTCGCCTTCGCAAGTCCGCGGAAAGCATTGCGCTACCTTTCCGTCCTGGCACCCATCGGGGTGGCGCTGCTGCTGAGACTGTGGAGCCTGAACTGGCAGCTTCCATTTATGCTCCACGCAGACGAGTTTAACTACCTCAACCCTGCTATGATAGGGTGGGCTCATGGGGATCTGGACCAGCGTCGCTTTACCAACCCCTCGGTCATGGTCTACCTGGACACGGCCATCTTCCACCTGTTTAGCGGTTCTAGAGCGGAGGACTTCAGGGTATTTGCCGAGGCTCTCGGCTGGAAAATCACCGACCCGCGGGGCTGGTACCTCGTGGTGCTGGCATCTAGAGGGCTGGTCGCTCTCTTTGGAACAGTCACTGTAGCCCTCGTATACCTCGCTGCCAAGAGGCTGTTCGACCGCAGGGTAGGGCTGATGGCCGCATGGTTTCTTGCGCTCTCCTTTCTCCACGTCCGAGACTCCCACTATGCCACCAACGACGTTTCCGCCACCTGTCTCACCGTGGCATCTTTCCTTTTCGCCATCAGGCTCAGCCACACCGGTCGGCGGCGCGACTACGTGGCCGCCGGTTTCCTGGGAGGTCTGGCCACCTCCACCAAGTACAGCGCAGGGATGTTCGTTTTCCCCATCCTCGTGGCCCACCTGATGAAACTGCCCGGTCGAAGAGGGGCTTCGCTCTTCTCCCCAGCGACGATAGCGCCGCTGGGAGCCGCCTACGTGGCATCCACGCTGGCATTCGTCCTCGGCACCCCCTACAGCCTCTTGGATTGGACATCCTTCTCCGCCGGCTTTCTCCGCCAGCTGGGGTTTGGCTCGGCCCCGTGGTTTGGCCAAGCCATTGCTCCAATCTGGTGGATGTATCTGGCCACGCTCCTGCAGGGGTTCGGTCTGATACCACTCCTGTTGGCGCTGCTGGGAGCCACGTCGTTCGCACGGCGAGACCAGCGGCCCCTTGCACTCGTGGCCGCCTTTCCCGTGGTCTACCTGCTGTTCATGCTACACGAGGAACTGTTCTTCGCGCGATTTGCCATACCCTTGCTTCCCTTCGTCGCCATTCTGGCAGGCAAAGGCGCTGCCTGGACAGCCGACCGATTGAAGCCACTGAGGTTGGGCGGGCCCATCTTTGTCGGTGTCCTGCTGCTGGCGCTGGCCCAGCCGGCCGTCTACTCGGTGCTAAGCGACGTGATCATCGGTCGGGAGGACACCCGCGTGCTGGCCGACCACTGGGTCTCCGCCAATGTACCCCCCGAGGCCGAGCTGATGGTAGACAAGCACTCGGAGCTAGCACCCAATTATGGTTGGCCGAGCCGGGTAGGCCTCGCCGTCCGTTGGTACACACAGATCACCGAGCCGGAAGCCTGGAGGGAGGAGACCAGGTGGCCGATTTTCGTCGCGATCACCAGCTTTGGATACGACGGGATCCGCCGTGGTGTTGGCGACACCACGGTGCTCCCCAAGGAGTACAGATCACTGCAGCGGGAGGGAAAGTTGGTCGCCCTCTTCGCCGCCGGACATGGGGGAACCCAGATTCCCTACGCCCAGGACGATGTCTACACCCCATTCTGGTACGTCCTCCAACGCGAGAGACCCGGCCCCACGGTGCGCATCTATCGCATGGACCGGGCGCAGTGCTGTTCCTCAAGCGGGGCTAGTTCACGTCCCACCGTTAGTCGCGTGCTTGCCACCCAGCCAGGGGAATGAGACGCAGCCCATCCCACAAGATTGGGGGACGACGGCCTAGCGCTTGCGCATTATGGAGTAGTGGCTTCGGCTGGGAGCTATTTCCGGGATCTCCGCGACCTCTTGAAATGCCCCCTGGTACTTTCCCTGTCTTCGGGTAAGAAGCAGAGCTCCCCTGGGCACTTGCGGCGAGTCCGCCGGCTCCACCAGGTGCACTGTGCCCTTGTAGCCGTAAGACACGTAGGAGATCATCGCGTTGCCCAGTTCACGATGATCGAAATAGACTATGTATGGAGGAAGCCAGTTGCCGAAGTAGTCGTGGCCAGTGGTACTTAGTAGATAGCTGGCAAGCCCAAAACCCGCCTCATCCTGGTTCAGGTAGGGTGGCACCTGGCCAACACGCCAGGTGTACAGAAAGAGGATGATCGCGGCACTGCCCACGCAAGCGCCAATGAACGCCACGCGTCTGCGTGCACGCTGGAAAACGCCCTTCTGCACCGGAATTACCCCTGGGCTCAAGTGGCCCACAACAGTATCCATGAGCGCGTCCACCACCACGAGAAGTCCTGGGATCCAGTGACCCCATCGGGATGTCCGCCTTGACGATTGAGGAGATCACCGACAGTTTAGGGTGCTATCCGCTTGAGCTCCCAGTCCTCCCAGACGAAGCCGTAGGTATTGGGCGCCCCTTTCAGCTCTCCACGAAACAACTGCT
>JAJYNT010000192.1 GCA_021786215.1 Chloroflexota bacterium
ATCCCGGTCCGGTAGTTGACCGGCCAGAGCGGCACGTTGAGGTTTCGCGCCTTGGCCCTCTCTGTTTGTATCAACTCTAGCTCTCCTTTCTCAGAATCCGACAGCCACGAAGGAAGGGTGCCTGCGGGGTCTCCTCCCCGCCAGGGGGTGGGGACCGACCGGCTTGAGAATCGGAGTCGCCGCGCATGACGAGATAAGAGGCAGGATCACGGCTCTCATGGGAAGCGCGAGAATCCCGCCTCGAAGAGCAAGGGGAAAGGATTGTCGGCAGGGCGGAAAGAATAGGAACACGCACTAGCGCTGCCGTCCCTACATCGGGTGGATCGGACCGTCGGCCGACAGCCCGCTCGTCGGGCGCCATCGCCCGCCACCGGTTAGGCCGCCAGAGACATCAGAAGACCGCGCTCACGCGGCTCGCTGGGACGGCACCAATATAGCAGCAAGGCAGGCGCGCGTCCAGTTTGCAGCCGATAACCCCCTCCTCATCCCAGGGGAAGGAGTCGATTTCCCTTCCCACCTCGTTGGGAAGGGGCCGGGGGAAGGGGGCCGAGCATCACACCTGGTTCAGCAGGATCGCCCGCTTGATCTGCTCGATGGCCAGGGTCACCTTGATCCCACGGGGGCAGGCTTCGGTGCAGTTGAAGACCGTGCGGCACCTCCAGACCCCCTCCCGCTGGTTCAGGATGTCCAACCGCTCCCCGGCGCCCTCGTCCCGACTGTCGAAGATGAAGCGATGGGCGTTCACCAGGGCCGCGGGGCCGACGAACTGGGGATCGCCCCAGTAAGGCGGACAGGACCCGGTGCAGGCCGCGCACAGGATGCACTTGGTGGTGTCGTCGAAACGCTCCCGCTGCTCGGGGCTCTGCAGCCGCTCCTTCTCGGGCGCCGCCGTATGGGTTATCAGGTAGGGCTTCATCGAGGCGTACAGCGCGAAGAAGGGATCCATATCCACCAGCAGGTCTTTGATGACCGGGAATCCCAGCAGCGGCTCGATGGTGATGGGCGGCTTCACGTCCTTCACCAGCACCTTGCACGCCAGGCGGTTTCGCCCGTTGATCCGCATCGCATCGGACCCACAGATGCCGTGGGCGCAAGACCGCCGGTAGGTGAGGGAGCCATCGCGATACCACTTCACGTAGTTCATGGCGTCCAGCAGCCGATCGGTGGGCTCCACCTCGGCGTCGTACTCCACGAAGTGGGACTCGGGATCCTTCTCGGGGTCGTAGCGCAGGATCTTCAGGACGACGTGCATCTATCGACCTCCCTAGGTAGGGGCGACGCATGGAGCCTGTCCCAGTACGGCTCTCCTGTTTCGCAGTTGGAGGGGTACGGGACAGTTGATGAGCCCACTTGTTGGCTCACTATCCACCGCCGGGGCGGAAACGTCCCGGCGGTGCCCCTTTTTCGCCCCTTTTTCGACCCTCTCTGGGTAGTTCCGGTCCTATCAGGACGAGGTCGCTCCCACGAGCAGCCCTCGGTCAATCGTTGTCCGCCGCCATACGCGGAACAGTGTCTTCAGGTTGAAGGCAGTTGCTAGAAGGAGCCACTCGGCGCGGACATTGGCCAGCCCCCTCAGCAGGAAGCGTCTAGCCCCATGCAACTCCTTCAGTATCCCAAAGGTCGGCTCAACCAACTCCTTCCGCCGACTGTAGATGATCTTGGAGTCTTGTCGAGCCATCAAGTCACGGTGCTCCCGTAGTATCCCCTCATAGAGGCTCACCTCAATGTCTCGACCTCGACCATGCCTCCCCTTGGTGCACTGACCGAAGGCTGGACAGGCCCTGCATAGCGACCCCTTACAACGATAGATCCTGGCTTCTGGCCGACCCTTGCGCCGTTTGATGCCAACATAGCTCAGCTTCTGCCCCTGTGGGCAACTGTAGCTGTCGTTCTCGGCATCGTACTGGAAGCGATCCTTGTGATAGGGGCTCTGTCTCGCTCGGTCTTGGGCCTCAGGCATCAGGACCGCGTACCCTTCTCCTTTGCACGCCTCCAGGTTCGGCCCTGAGTGGTAACCACCGTCCAACAGGCTCACCGTGGCCTTCCGCCCTGTCATCTCCTCCGCTTCTCGCAGCATCGGCATCGCTTGAGTGTGGTCATCGGCTCCGTCCACCACCTCAGCAGCCGTAATTAGCAGCCCAGTCCCTTTGGCTGCACCGGTTGCCAGAGGCGATACCACCGCCTGGGCGTTGTATCCAGCCACCATCCCCTGGCGACCCTTCATCAGCCCCGCCTCGGGATCGGTTAGATTGACCTGCCTTGGCCCCTCCTCAGCTCTAAGTTGCTCCATGGCCGCTTCCACCTGCTCCCGCAGCACCCTCGCCTGCTTCAGTTCCCTCGGTAGACGAGCCGGTACCGGATCACCCACGGTACGGTTCTGGGCTTCCAGGTCGGCAATCGCCTCATCGGTCCTTGCCAGCAGCTTCTTCAGTCCAGCCTCATCGAGGGTTCGTTCCTTGGCCGCATTCCCAGCAATCTTGCTCCCATCTAACGCTTGCACCGCCAGATCTACCAGACCAAGCCGCACCGCTGTCTTGACCGTTCGCTTGAGCAATCCCTTCATCTGCCCCCTATGGCCCTCGTAGAAGCGCCACAGGGTGTTGTGGTCCGGCCGCTGCATGCCTGTCAGCCACAGGTAGGGCAGTTGATCCCGACAGGCTGTCTCCAGCTTGCGGCAAGAGCGCACCCCACTGACGAACCCGTATACCCACACACTCAACAGACACCTGGGATCGTAGGCCGGGGCTCCCAATGGATCCCCCCCCACCTCGACCCCCAACTCAGCCCAGGCATGCAGATCCAGGGAATCCACAAATGCGGCCACGAACCGAGCCGGGTGATCGTCAGGAACCATCTCATCCAGACTCGGGGGCAACAACCAGGACTGCTCACGGGAAAAGGGGCGGAGTGGCATAAGGCACCTCCTCATGCTTACTTCGCCCCAGCTTAATCCTTCCCCAACCCCAAGGGAATCCCTTCCTACTTACCTGTTCCTGAAGCCTGACTAATGAGACAGGCTCCATGCGTCGCCCCTACCTGTTTCCCTCCAGCTGCTCCAGCTGGCGCAGCTGGGCTTGGGTCCCCAGCACCACCAGCTCGTCTCCAGCCTGGAGCATGGTCTCGCCGCTAGGTGTGGTCACCATGGTGGCGTCCTTCCTCTGGATGGCCAGGATGAAGGCCCCCGTTCGGGTTCTCACGTGCATCTCTCCTATGGTCATGTTGGCCAGTGGAGAGCCCTCGGGCACGGTCAGCTCCTCCAGCAGCAGCTCCATCTGCTCGCTGTGCATGACCGTGTCGAGAAAGTCGGCCACGAGGGGGCGCATCAGCAGGGTTGCCATGCGGCGGCCGGCGGTGGCGTAGGGTGTCAGGACTCGGTTGGCTCCCACCCGCCGCAGCTTGGACTCGGCGTCCTCGGAGGTGGCCCTGGCGACGATGAAGATGTCGGGCCGCAGCACGCGCGCCGAGAGCACCACGTAGAGGTTCTTCTCGTCGGTGTCCAGGGCGGCGACCAGCCCTCGCGCCCGGTCGATGCCGGCGGCCTTCAGGGTCTCGTCCTCTGTTGCGTCGCCGAGGAGACAGGGGTGCCCCACGGCCTCGCAGTCCCGCAGAACCTCCGGGTCGGCCTCGACCACGACGAATCGAGCTCGCTCTCGCGCCAACTCCTGGCCGATGAAGTGGCCCACCCTGCCGAACCCACAGAGGATGTAATGGTTTCTCAGCTCGGCTATCCTCTCGTTCATGCGTCTCCTCCGAACGATCCCCGGGAATTGAACCTCAACCACATAGGCCACGACCGCCGTGGCGGTGTACAGCATGCCCCCTACGCCTACCACGATGAGGAGTATGGTGAAGATCTCGCCCGGCGTGGAGAGGTCGTGCACCTCCTTGTAGCCCACGGTGCTGAGGGTAGTGACGGTCATGAAGAGGGCGTCCAGGAAGTTCCAGCCCTCGATGGCCACGTAGCCGATGACGCCGATGGCCACCAGCACGATCAGCAGTGCGATGGCCCAGCGGAGTCGAGATTCGATGAGGCGTTGAGCGGGGGGGACTTGATTGTTCATGACGATGCATAGTCTACCCTATTCGCGGGATGGATACAGCATCCGATGTGGGACGTGATGCATCAACAGAACATGTCGGCGAAGGGGCAACAGTTCGGACTTGGGGGGAAGTCAGGAGGGAGAGGCAGGCAGCGAAGGGTAGGGGATTGACAACCACTCGGCAGCCTGGCTACGGTGGACCGGCGCGGGACGGCTCTCGACCGTCATGCAGTGTAGAGACGCGACATGTCGCGTCTCTACAGGATGACATAACCAGGACCGAACAGGGGTAGAGGAGGGTTCGATGGAGCTAGGACTCAAGGATAGGGTGGCGATAGTCGCGGCGGCCAGCAAGGGGCTGGGAAAGGCCGTGGCCTTCGGGCTGGCACGGGAGGGCGCCAGGCTCGCCCTGTGCGCTCGGGGCGAAGAGACGCTGAACGCCACGGCCGAGGAGATCCGCCGCGAGACGGGCGCCGAGGTGCTGGCCATCGTGGCGGACGTCACGAAGCCCGAGGAGGTGAAGCGGCTGGTGGAGGAGACGATCCGCAGATTCGGGCGGATCGACGTTCTGGTGAACAACGCCGGAGGGCCGCCGGGCACCACCTTCCTGCAGTCTTCACCCGAGCAGTTTCAGCAGGCCATCGACTTGAACCTGATGAGCACCATCCGGCTGTGCAAGGAGGTGGTTCCCTACATGCTTCGGGAGCACTGGGGGAGGATCGTCAACATCGTCTCCCTGTCGGCCAAACAGCCGTTGCCGGGGTTGATCCTGAGCAACACCGCGAGGCCGGGGGTGCTGGGGCTGACGAAGACCATGTCCAACGAGCTGGCGAAGGAGGGGATCCTGATCAACAGCGTCTGCCCCGGCTACACCCTCACCGACCGTGTGGCCGAGATAAACGCGGCCAACGCCTTGCGGAAGGGGATAACGGCGGAGGAGGAGATGAAGGGCGTCGCCGACAGGATCCCCATGGGCAGGCTGGGGCGGCCGGAGGAGCTGGCCAACGTGGTGGTGTTTCTGGCCTCGGAGAGGGCGAGCTACGTGACCGGCGCCGCCGTCCAGGTGGACGGCGGACAGTACGCGGCGCTGTCCTGAGACGGGAAGAGATCCGACCACAGAGACACAGAGTACACGGAGAAGACCTCGGCGTCTCCGTGTACTCCGTGTCTCTGTGCTTCCTTCTACTCTAACAGGTGCCTGAGCTCGGGGACGATCTGGCCGGCGAAGTCGATCTGCTTGGGGCAGCCCAGCTTGCCGGCACGGTCCAGGGCCCTGTCCAGCAACCCCAGGTCCCGCACCAGCTTGGCCCGCTCCGCCCCCAGGGCGTCTCGTGGATCGAGGCCCAGCCGGAAGGCCTTCACCATGGCCGCTGGGTTCAGCTCGGCCCGCGGATCACCCTCGTCTACCGATCCGTCCGCCTGGCAGACGCCGCACAGGATGCACTCGCCGGACTTCTCCAGGTAGCGCACCTCGGGCTGGGTCATCCTTCCTTGATAGCCCGGCTTCAGCACCAGCCAGGGGACGACGTTCCGCAGGGAGTCCAGGAAGCGATCGATGTCCACCACCAGGTCCTTCAGCACCCGGAAGTGGGGCAAGGGGCCGATGGTCATCTCCTTCCCGTTCAAGACGTCCGACACCAGGGTCTCGCAGGCCAGCTTCGGCGCCCCGTTGATGGTGACCGCGCAGGTTCCGCAGATGCCGCTGCGGCAGGCGCGGCGGAAGGCCACGGTGGGGTCGTGGTAGGCCGCCAGATCCAGCAGCAGATCCAGGATCGTCTGGTTCTCCCGAGCCTCCACGGCGTAGCTCTGGGGATGGGGAGTCGCATCCCGGGCGGGATCGAAACGGGTTACGGTAACCTTGACCTCTATCATGTCAGTGACCCCCGCTCATCAAGTGCTGAGTGCTGAGTCGCGGAGGTGGAAACCCAGGACTCAGGACTCGGGACCCAGGACTCCCCCTCGTGCCTTGAGCCCATCATCAGTACCCCCTTGCTGCAGGTGGGTACCTGGTGATGCTGACCGGGCCGTTGTCGAGGACCGAGCCCTCGGGGGAGTACCGGGCGTAGCTGTGGAACAGCCAGTTGTCGTCGTCTCGCGTGGGGAAGTCGGTGCGGTAGTGGGCGCCCCGACTCTCGGTGCGCCGCAGGGCGCCCTTGGCGATCGCCTCGCACAGGTCCAGCAGGAAGCCCAGCTCCAGGTAGTCGGTGAGCTGGTAGTTGAAGGCCAGGGGCGCTCGATCCAGCCGGATCCTGGGGTAGCGCTCCTTGAAGTCCATCAACTCCGCCACGGCCTCCCGCAGCTCTCCTCCCTCCCTGAAGACACCCACCTTGTCGGTCATGATGTCTCTGATCCGCCGGCTCAGGTGGGCGGGGTTGTCGCCGGCCTGGCCCGACATGACCGCGTCGATCTTTGCCTGCACTCCCTGCATGGGAGCGGCATCGACCCTGGGGTAATCCATTCCGGCGGCGATCTCCGCCGCCCGGCGGCCGGCACGTTTGCCGAAGACCAGGGTCTCCAGGAGGGAGTTGCCTCCCAGCCGGTTGGCGCCGTGGACGCTAACGTTGGCGCACTCGCCGGCCACCAGCAGCTTCTGTAGGTTGGTCTCGCCCCACACGTTGGATCGAATGCCGCCCATGCTGTAGTGCTGGCCCGGCTGTATGGGGATGGGCTCCTCGACGGCGTCGACCCCGTTGTAGCGGAGCGCCAGGTCGTGGACCTGGGGCAGCCTCTCCTTGATCAGCTCCTCGCCCAGGTGGCGCAGATCCAGCCATACGTACTCGTTCTCGAAGCCCCGCCCCTCTTTGATCTCCATCATGATGCAGCGGGAGACCATGTCTCGGGGCGCCAGCTCCATGAACTTGGTGGCGTACCTGGCCATGAAGCGCTCGCCCTGGTTGTTCAGCAGGTAGCCGCCCTCGCCCCGCGCCCCCTCGGAGATCAGGATGTTCGTGCCGTAGAGGGTGGTGGGGTGGAACTGCACGAACTCCATGTCGGAGAGGATCGCTCCGCCTCGGTAGGCGATGGCCATTCCATCGCCGTTGTTCACGATGTCGTTGGTGGTCTTCCGAAAGGCGCGACCGTAGCCACCCGTGGCCAGGACGACGGTCTTGGCCCGGATCTGCTCGATCCGGCCGTGTTGGAAGTCGAGGGCGACCGCGCCGCAGCAGACGCCGTCCTCGACTATCAGCTCCAGCAGCATCCACTCCGGATAGACCTTGACGCTTCTCCGAAGAATCTGCTCGTAGAGGGTGTGGAGCGCCGCGTGTCCGCTGAGGTCGGCGGCGTAGCAGCCTCGGGGGAAGCCGGCACCACCGAAGGGGCGCTGGGCGATCGTGCCGTCGGGCCGCCGGTCGAACAGCATCCCCCACCGCTCCAACTCGTAGATGGTGTCGGAGGCCTCGGTGATCAGCACCTCGATGGCGTCCTGATCCCCCAGGTAGTCGGAGCCCTTGACGGTGTCGAACATGTGGCTCTGGATGCTGTCGTCCTCACCGATGGGGGCGTTGATGCCGCCCTGGGCGGCGCCGCTGTGGGAGCGAGTGGGGTACACCTTGGATATGATTGCAACTTGCGCCGTCTGGCTCGCCTCCACGGCAGCCCTCATTCCCGCCAGGCCGGCGCCTACTACTAAGACGTCGTAGGTCAGCATGCTTCACTCCTAAGCTGGAATGCTTAGTATGGAAAGTGAACGATTTGGGGACCCTCCAAACCTCGCCAGGCGCTGCGCCCTGGAGCTACCCTCCCTAGTACTCGGCCAGGAGTAGCTTGACGTTGTCCATCCTTTCTAGCCGCGACACCCCTTCGATCAATCCCTCGGCTCGCGAATGGTAGTGGGTCCCGACCACCATGGAGCGGAACTTGTCGCGCAGCTCCTCGAGGCTGAGGGGGTTCTCGGGGTCGCCCTTGGGGGTCGAGGTGAACTGTTGGAATCGCTCCCCGGAAGTCGAGGTGATGGTGACGCGGCAGCACCATTCGCCGGGATAGCGGGCCTGGATCTCCGGATCCACTCGGACCTCGGTTCTGGCCATCAGCCGCCGGATCGTGGGGTCCTGCAGCCTATCGGCTCCAAAATCGCCCAGTGTGAGGTTCCCGAGGGCCAGGGCAGCCGCGACGCAGTAGTGAACCGAGAACTTGGCGGCGTACTCGTGACCCGGGTTCGGGTTATCGGTCAGGTCGAGGGTGGCCTGGTAGCTGTCGATCTCGACCCTGGCGATCCGATCGGCTGCCAACCCGGTGCTCCGACGCAACGCCAGGGCTAGATCCACCGGAGCGTGGGTGTGACGGCAGGAGGGGTAAGGCTTGATGACGCACTCGGAGATCTTGAAGCGCTCCATGCCGCGGGCCAGCCCTGCCGTGACCAGCTGGGGTTTGGCGTCGGTGGAAGTGGCGGCGTAGAGCCCCCGTTTCCCCTCCAGGATGAAGCGGGTGCCGGTGAAGTCTCGAGCGGCCAGCTCGGCGGCCAGCACCCCCGAGGAGGCCGCGTGGCCCGCGTGGAGGTGCTTCGCCATGGCGCCGTCCTCGTTGAACTGCCACAGCCCGGAGGAGAGGGATCCCGCGTTGCCCAGGGCCCAGGCCATCTGCTGCCGGGAGAGCCCCAGGAGCCAGCCGGCGGCGGCCGTTGCCCCAAAGGTGCCGCAGGTGGAGGTGTTGTGCCAGTAGTAGTAGTGGGAGGTGCCGACGGACTCCCCGATGCGAATGTCCACCTCGTAGCCCAGCGCCACCGCGGTCAAGAGATCGATGCCCCGGGAGCCCAGCCTCTCGGCGATGGAGAGGGCGGCCGGGATCACGACGACGGCGGGATGAAGGACCGCCGAGCGGTGGACGTCGTCGGTCTCGGTGATGTGGCCGAGGGCGCCGTTGGTGAATGCCGCAGTGCGTGATCCCTTGCGCTCCCTCAGCCCGAGGACGGAAGAGTGGAGGCCCTGCTCCTCGGCGGCGTGGGCGAGGAGGATAGCTCCTGCCCTGGTTTGGGTTCCGGCGATGGCCGAGCCGAGCCAATCCAACAGGAAGTACTTGGCATCCTCGACGGTTCCCTCCGGCAGATCGGAGGCCTTGGTGGCTGTGAGAAAGTCGGCAAGCTGCTCGGTGATTGACGCCCCCGTGGGTTGGACGGGCCTGGATGGCTTCTCCTGATCCGCTGTTGCCGACACCGCACACCTCCTTTCGAGATGAGTTGGGCGGACGGGATTCCGACGTGCCGCCGCTGCGGATTCCCGGGGTGCGGTAAGCGCTGGCCAGCAGTCTAACAATCCAGGGGTTGTCGCCAGGGGATAGATGGCTCCCGCTCATGATACTACTTTGATGCAGGGCAAGGAAACAGCTGCCGACCAGCGGCGGACTGCTGGTGTGGATGAAGGAGTTCAACTGGACCGCTTTCACCAACGGCTTCAGGACCTGGGTCGACGGACCGCACGGTCTCCTGGACCGCGCAAACGGCGATCGGTTCGACTGGGAGCGGTGATGGAGACGGGGAGGCGGGGTGACTACTCTTCGCCCGCCACTGTGACCAGGGGCAGGGTGAAGCGGAAGGTCGAGCCATCGCCCTCGGCGGATTCCGTCCACACCCTGCCGCCGTGGCGATCCACGATCTCTCGGGCGATGTAGAGGCCCAGCCCCAGCCCCACATGGCCGCGATGGAGGGTGCCCCGTCCCTGCCCCTGGTAGAAGCGTTCGAAGATGTGGGGCAGATCCCGTGCCGATATCCCGATCCCCCGATCGGCCACCGACACCAGCGCCTCCCGCTCGCCCGGCCGGACGTCGGGCCGCGTTCCGACGGTGACCGTGATCTGTCCGCCCTGAGGGGAGTACTTGACCGCATTCTCCATCAGGTTGGAGAGAACCTCCTCGATCCGGCGTCGGTCGGCCAACACCGAAAGCTCTCCCTCGGATCGGAACAGGATGCGATGGTGCTGAGTGGTGAGCTGGAGACTCTCGGACACCTTCCTGGCCAGCTCCGCCAGGTCGAACCGGCTGATCTCCAGCGGTAGCTGCCCGGCCTCGATCTTCTGGAGGTCGAGGATCTGCTCGATCATGGCCAGCATCCTGTCCGACTGCTCCAGCATGCGG
>JAJYNT010000469.1 GCA_021786215.1 Chloroflexota bacterium
TACTACATGGATTACACCGGCACCGGCAACAGCCTCAACGCTCACCATCCCCAGGCGCTTCAGCTGATAATGGACAGTTTGCGCTACTGGGTACTGGAGATGCACGTGGACGGCTTTCGGTTCGATTTGGCAGCTACCCTGGCCCGAGAGCTCCACGACGTGGATCGCCTCTCCGCCTTCTTCGACGTCATTCACCAGGATCCGATCATATCCCAGGTGAAGCTGATCGCCGAGCCGTGGGATGTCGGCGACGGTGGCTACCAGGTGGGCAACTTCCCCGTGCTGTGGGCTGAATGGAACGGTCGGTACAGGGATAACGTTCGCCGCTACTGGAAGGGAGACCCCGGCCAGTTGGGAGAGCTCGCTTTCAGGATGACCGGCAGCAGCGACCTGTACCAGAACGACGGGAGGAAGCCGTACGCCAGCGTAAACTTCATCACTGCCCACGACGGTTTCACCCTCGAAGATCTGGTCAGCTACAACGCCAAGCACAACGAAACCAATCAGGAGGAAAACCGTGATGGCGACCACGAGAACAACTCCTGGAACTGTGGCGTCGAGGGTCTCACCGGAGATTCGTTCATCCTGGAGATCCGGGAACGGCAGAAGAGGAATTTCCTGGCTACCTTACTCCTGTCGCAGGGGGTGCCGATGATCTGCAGTGGGGATGAGGTAGGCCGGACGCAGTTGGGCAACAACAATGCCTACTGCCAGGACAACGATATCAGCTGGTTCTACTGGGAATGGGACGAGCGGGCTCGACATCTGCTGGAGTTCACCAGAACCATGATCGGTATCCGCCGAGCGCAGCCGGTCCTTCGGAGGCGGAAGTTCTTCCAGGGGCGCCAGCTGAGAGGATTGAACCATAAGGACGTAACCTGGTTTCGGCCCGACGGCGTCGAGATGGCGCTTGATGACTGGACGCAACCGGAGAGCCGGTGCTTGGGAATGCGCATCGTGGATGAGGGGTCTGATCACCCCGATGAACGGCGAGGATCGATTGGAGACGTCTTGCTACTGCTCTTGAACGCCAGCCACGAGACCGTGCTCTTCACCCTTCCGGCCGATCTGCCAGGTGTGACGTGGGAGTTGTGGGTGGACACGATCTGGCCTGAGGTGAGGGCGGAGCAACAGCCTCTTCCAGGAGGATCGGTATTCAATATGGTGCCCCGGAGCATGGCGCTCTTCCGGCAGTTGTCATCGAACGGGGAAGAGTCCTCCACCGATGGCGATCAAGGCCGGAATGCCCGGCTCGCGAGCCAGGGGATCCTGGATACCCTGGTTGAGCGGCTCCGCTCAAGTCGAAGGCTTCCCGTCTCCAGCTACAGGCTGCAGTTCAACGGCAGCTTCACCTTCGCCGATGGACTGGACACGTTGTCCTATCTGCATGATCTGGGGACAACCGACTGCTACTCATCCCCCTGCCTGCAGGCCCGTCCAGGCAGCTCGCACGGCTATGACATCTGCGACCACGGCTCGCTGAACCCGGACCTCGGCGGTTACGAGGAGTTCGAGCACTTTAGCGAGGAGTTGAAGAGGTTGGGGATGGGACTCATTCTGGACGTTGTCCCCAATCACATGAGTACCTGGGAGACCAGCAATGCCAAGTGGATGGACGTCCTGGAGAACGGTCCCAGCTCCGCGTGGGCGGCTTATTTCGACATCGACTGGCACCCTTTGCGGAGCGACACCCATCTCGAAGATCGTGTTCTGCTGCCGATCCTGGGCGATGTGTATGGCATCGTTCTGGAGAACCAGGAGTTGGTGCTGAGGTACGAGGAAGGGGCCTTCTTTATCAGCTACTACGACCACCGGCTACCACTGGACCCCAGGAGCTATCTCGCTGTTCTGCAGCCGGCGGCCGATCTGCTGCAGGAGCGTCTTGACTCCGACGACGAGCAACTGCACGAGATGCAGAGCATCCTCACGGCCATTGGCCACCTTCCTGAGCGCTTCGAGACCGAGGTAGACAGGGTTCAGGAAAGGCAGCGAGAGAAAGAGGTCATAAAGAGGCGCCTGCGTAAGCTCTACGATTCATCGGAGGTGGCTCGCGACGTGATAGATGCCACTGTCCGCCTGTTCATTGGCAGTCGAGGGCAGGCAGCCAGCTTCGACAGGCTGGATGCACTGCTGGAGCAGCAGCCCTATCGGCTGGCTCACTGGCAGGTAGCGGCAGAGGAGATCAACTATCGGCGCTTTTTCGACATCAACGATCTGGTTGCGTTGCGACAGGAAGACTCTCGGGTCTTCGAGGAAACCCATCGCCTTGTGTTGGATCTGGTTCGGGACGGCAAAGTCACCGGCCTGAGGATCGACCATCCCGATGGACTCTGGGATCCTGAGGCCTACTTCGGCCGGCTTCAAAGCAGTTACCTCTGGGAACTGGGGAAACGCCATCTTGAGGGCGATTATGACCTGGAGGCGGGAGCATTGACTCTTGGCGAGCTTCTGTCTGCTCGGGTGGAGAAGGAAGCTTCCAGGCAGTGCGCCCAGCTGCTCGCCAAGCCGCTCTACATAATAGTCGAGAAGATTCTGGGAAAGGAGGAGGACCTGCCGCGCCACTGGCAGGTGCACGGCACCACCGGATACGATTTTGTCAACGCCGTCAACGGCCTCTTTGTGGATAGCACGGCAGCTAAGAGCTTCGACCAGATCTACAGGCGATTCGTCGGGAGGGATGTCGACTTTCGCGAGATGGTCAACGCCAGCAAGAAGACGGTGACCATGCAGTCGCTGGCCAGTGAGACCAACATGCTGGGCTATCAGCTGAAGCGGATCGCGGCCCGAAACCGTCGATACAGGGATTTCACCTTGAATAGCCTCACCTTTGCCCTGCGTGAGGTGATCGCCTGCCTTCCGGTGTACAGGACATACATCGACGGCGACCGTCCCGTGGATGCCCGAGACTGGAGCTACGTGGAGGGTGCCGTAAGGGATGCCAGGAGGCGTAACCCGGGTACTGCCCCGGCGGTTTTCGACTACATCGGTGACATACTTCTGATGCGCTGGCCAGAAAACCTGAGCGAGGAGGAGCGGAGCGAACTACTGGATTTCGTGAGGAAGTTCCAGCAGACCACCGGCCCCGTGATGGCAAAGGCGTTGGAGGATACCAGCTTTTATATGTATAACCGGCTTATCTCCCTCAACGAGGTGGGTGGAGACCCCGGCCGATTCGGCACTTCGATTTCCGCTTTTCACCAGCAGAATGCCGACCGTCAGAGACAGTGGCCATATGCGTTTCTCAGCAGTTCTACCCACGACACCAAGCGAAGCGAGGACGTGAGGGCTCGAATCGACGTTCTCTCCGAGATGCCGCAGGATTGGAGGTCGGCCCTTGCTCGTTGGAGCAGGCTGAACCACCGAAAGAGGGCTCGCCTTCAGGGACAGCTGGTCCCGGATCCCAACGAGGAATACTACCTCTATCAGACCCTGCTGGGAGCATGGCCTATTGAGCCGATTTCTGGCTCTGACTATCGCTCTTTCGTGGAGCGCATGCAAGCTCATATGTTGAAGGCGGTGAAGGAGGCCAAGGTCAACACCAGTTGGATGAGCCCCGATGCGGCTTACGAAGAGGCGGTGCAAGGTTTCGTTCGTGCCATCCTGGATAGAAGCCACGCGAACCCATTTCTCAAAGATTTCCGCGCCTTTCAGGAGAAAGTCGCCTACTTTGGAATGCTCAACTCCCTTTCCCAGACCCTGCTGAAGATAGCCTCCCCCGGGGTGCCGGATTTCTACCAGGGGACGGAACTGTGGGACTTCAGCCTGGTGGACCCCGACAATCGTCGCCCGGTGGATTATGGACTCCGGGCCGGGATGCTGCGAGGCCTGCGGACTCGGATCTCCGAGACAGGGGGCGTGGGGCCGGTGGCTCAAACCCTTCTTGATAACTGGCAGGATGGCGCCGTCAAGCTGTTCGTGACCCACATCGGCCTTACCTATCGGCGACGATTTCCAGAGTTGTTCACCGAAGGAGCCTACCTGCCACTGGACGGGTGTGGCGCAGAAAGTGAACATCTCTGTGCGTTTGCTAGGCGGAAAGGTCCGCGAATGGTGGTGGCGGTGGCGCCGATCCTGGTGGTTGGACTCACGAAAGGGCGGCCGCGCTGCACGACCGGATCGGAAGTGTGGCGGGACAGCTGTGTGAGATTGCCGGGCAGCGAGGCGGGCAAGAGCTATCGGAATCTCTTCACCGGGGAGACGATTCGGGTGGAGGCCATTCCCGGTGTGGGTCCTGGAATGCCCGTGGCCTCGGTGCTGTCGACCTTTCCGGTAGGGTTGCTGGAACGACTGTAGGCGGAGGCGGCCGACAGCCATTCGTTTGTGTACGCGAAGAGGCTGGTACGATTCGTGCCCCTCTAGTGGCGCGGCCATGATCTGTGGCCTGACCCACTGGCATTCTGTCTGGTGGGCTCGATAGTTGTCTCCCTGATGTAGCCGTTATTTCCTATCCATGGAGGAGGAATGCCTCGTACCGGGTCCGAGTCTCAATCCAAGTCACCGATAGCAGTGGAGCGTCCGGACAGCACCGACCTGGCCGATCCTCTTCTAGAGCTCTATCAGCCCCCGGGATCTCCATCTGTCCCGGATGACGTGGCGGAAATCGTGTCCCCGTTGTTGTTGAGTCTGGCAGAACTGTTGAAGGGGACTCCCGTAGCGGCCATATTGCCCTCCACCCTGATGGTGGAGTCGCCCGACCGTGCCAGGGCGGCGGTGCTATGCGCCTTGACGCCGGCTGCAATCCGTCAGGGATTGGGAAACGCCATGGCGGAGGTAGCTCCCGAGGTGCGGCGCCGGTTCGCCACTGTTCAGGACAAGTCTGGGCTTCCGTTCCAGGCAGAGATCCCCTCGATGTTGAAGATGAGGGTTGTGGAAACTCTGGTCTGGCCCGTTCCCTTTGAGGACGACGACAGGGGAGCTCTGATTGTTATGGGCGCGGGGTGCGAGGCAGGCCCCGGCGATCAATCGACGTTGGTGGGAGGCTTCGCTCGCGCAATTTCGGCTGGACTGAGGGTGATCCACGGCCAGAGAAGGAGGGAACGCGCGTCCGCTGCCCTGTTGGAGGTTGCTCGAACGGCCGGTTCCACCCTGCAGCTGGAGGAGGTTCTCTCGCTGGTGGCCGAGAGCACCTCTCGACTCGTGGGGGCCGACCGCTGCGGACTGTGGTTGCTAGACAAGGATGGCAGCACCTTGCTCCCGTCGGCCCTTACCGGGATGTCCACGGAGTTCGTTCAACAGTGGAGGCTGTATCCATTGTCGCTGGAGTCTGAGCCGCTGTCGAAGGAAGCGATCGCGACGGAGATGCCGGTGCTTGTATCGGACGCTCTGAACGACCCTCGTACCGACAAGGACGCAGTGCGTTTCTTTGGTGACAAGACGATCCTTGTGCTTCCGGTGATCGCAAAGGGGCAGGTGCAGGGTACCCTCATGATCAACCACGTCACCTTCCATCACCGCTACTCCAAGGGCGAAATCGATACTGCAGCCGCCATAGCCAATCAGGCTGCCATCGCAATCCAGAATGCCCGACTGTACCGAGAAGTCGAGGAATGGAACAGCCAGCTGGAGAGGCTCCAGGCGATCATGTCGAAGCTGAGCCGCTCCAAGAGCGTCTCTTCAATTGCCAACATAGTGGCTGATGAACTGCGTAACCTGCTTCGCTACGACAACTGCAGTGTGTTCGTGCTCCAGGAAGACACCCGCGAACTGGTGCCTCTGGCCGTTGTGAGCTCCAGCCGGGATTATTGGATTGGGAACGTGGACGATCTGCGGATCGCGTTGGGCCAGGGAGTGACCGGCTGGGTTGCGTCCCACGGTGTGCCCCAAATCGTGGGGGATGTGGAGCGAGATCCGAGGGCTTATCACGTTCCCGGCACCCCCGTCCTAAACGAATCGATGATCGCCGCCCCGGTGAACTTCGAGGGTCGGGTGATCGGCGTGATTACCCTGTCGCGGCTCGGTTTGAACCAGTTCACGGTGGACGAGCTTCGGCTGCTGGACGTCTTCGCAAACGAGGCGGCCATTGAGTTCGAGAACGCTCGTCTCTATCAGGAGACCCAGAAGAAGAGCCGCGAGTTGCTGGCCTCCTTCCATCGAGTGGGCGATGCTCTGGCCACAGGGCTTGATCCCAATCAGACGCTGCAAATCATCGTGGATCTCGCGGCGGAGATGGTGAGGGCCAAGGCCAGCGCCATCCTGTTGATGGACGAGACGGATGGAGAGTTGCGGTTTCGAGCCGCCAAAGGTTTGCCGATCAGGGCGAACCAGACGGATCGAACGGCGGAAGCCCACGGTCTCAACTGGCAGGTGGTGAAAGATGGAGTGCCCAGGCTAGTATCGGATGTATGGTCCATCTCGCATATGGAGCGTCCCTCCTGGATGCAGCATGGTGGCATGGAGGAACTGCATTCTTATCTGGGTGTGCCCCTGACTGTGCGAGGAAAGGCAATCGGGGTTCTCTCGGTCTATGGGAACCGTGTTGACCAGTTCAGTCAGGCCGATGTGGAGCTTCTATCCTCATTCACACATCAGGCCGCCATTGCGATTCGGAACGCTCAACTCTTCATCTCCTTGCAGGCTCGCGTTCGAGAATTGACCGGGCTGGCCGAGGTTTCACAAAGCGTGGCCACCCTGAGTAACCTGGACGACACCTACCGGGAGTTGACCAAGTCGATCGCGGAACTTCTCCAGGCCGAGAGCTGCATGTTGATGTTGGTGTCAGAGGATGGCGAGCTGATCCCGCAGTATCCGGCCCTGGGGTTTGCACCGGAAGAGCTGTCTGGGGTGAGCCTGATGATAGTGGGCGGGAATGGGCGACCACAGGCCGATCCACTCTGCCCAATCCGTGCGGTGGATGGTATTTCGGTGGCCTGCAAAGGTGAGTGGAGGAGGCGACCCGCCCTGGTAGCTCCCCTGCGGGCCCAAGACCGTTTGATTGGAGCTGTGCTCGTCAGTGAACGGCCGGGCTCCAGGTTCAACGAGGACGATCTCCGGCTGCTCGCCATTTTATCGGCCAACGCGGCGGTGATCCTGCAGAACGCCATTCTCTACCAGAGCGTAGATCGAGAGCGGGACGAGCTGGATGCCATAATCAGCAACACCTCCGATGCCATAATCATCGTCGACCAGGAGCACAGGGTGACCCGGATCAACGCTGCCGCCGAGGCCCTGTTGGGATGGAGGGCCGACGAGGTGGTGGGGAAACCGAGCGAAGACACCCTCTTCGGCAACATCTCAGCCGTGCCGGATGGATTGAAGCGAAGTCCCTCTCTGCTGGAGGTCATTGAGAAGAGGGAGCTCACCCCATATTTTGAGACGGTTGTGCTGACCAAGGACGCGATCGAGCGGGACGTGGCCGCGAGCTATTCTTTTGTTCAATCTGCAGCCCGCGGGGAAGGGCTAGGAGTGGTGATCGCCCGGGATATCAGCAAGCTCCGTGAGGTCGATCGGATGAAGTCCGATTTCGTCTCCATGGTCTCTCACGAGTTGCGTACTCCCCTTGGATTGATCAAGGGCTACGCATCGACCCTTCTCAATCCGCAACTATCCCTGGATCAGCCCACAGTGCAGCGTTTCCTTATGGGGATTGACGGGGCCGCGGATCGGCTGGCCAGGCTGATCGAGAACGTCCTCAACGTGTCCAGGATAGAGTCTGGACTGTTGAAGCTGTCACCCCAACAGGTGGACCTCACGCACCTGGTGTCGGTCGCGGTGTCCACGGCTCGCGCCTCGGCGAAAGGCCGGGAGATCCTTCTGGACCTTCCCAAGCGGCCGGTCAAGCTGGAAGGGGATCGTGTGCAGCTGGAACTGGTTATGGATAACCTGTTGGGCAACGCGATCAAGTACTCTCCCATGGGCAAGGCCATAAGGGTTGCCTTGCGCAAGAAGGCAGCTGAGGTGGAGATCAAGGTCGCGGATCAAGGGATCGGGATCGCGGCCCAACACCTGCCTCGGGTCTTCGACAAGTTCTATCGAGTCGAAGGAGGGCACAGTAGGAGGACACCTGGCAGCGGCCTCGGGCTGTACATCTGTCGGAATATCATCGAGGCTCACGGCGGCAGGATCTGGGCGGAGAGTGTCCTGGGCCAGGGTAGCACCTTCATCGTGGCCTTCCCCCTCTCTCAGAGTCACTCCGTTAGTCAATCCGACGATCGGGTCCTCGATCTGAACCCAGAAGAGGGGATCAACCATGAGTAAGAGCCGTATTCTCGTAGTGGACGATGAGCCGGGCATAGTGGATATAGCCAAGGCCAATCTGGAGGGGCATGGTTTTCTGGTCATCGAGGCCTACGACGGTGAAGAGGCGCTGAGCAAGATCAAGGAAGAGAAGCCGGATCTGGTGGTGTTGGATATCCTGATGCCTGAGATGGATGGGTGGGATGTCCTCAGGCGGATAGAGGCCGATCCGGAGCTCTCGGGCATTCCTGTCATCATGCTGACGGCGCGGGTCAGCGATGAGGACGTGCTCAGGGGTCTGGAGACCGGCGCTGTGGAGTACATGACCAAGCCGTTCTATCCGGAGGACCTGGTGGCCGCGGTCAAGATCAATCTTCACGTCTTCGATCCACAACTGCGGCAGCAGCATCGGCGACTGTTGGCGGAGAAACGGCGGCGGCTGATGGCGGCGCGCCGGCAGGTGGCCTAGTGCCAGGAGATTCTTCGCCTGCGCTGCGCTCCGGCTCAGAATGACAGGTTGCGAAGCATTAGTGGTCGACCAATGTGATTTCGACTCAAGATCACCGTGGCGGAGTATTAGGTGACATATCGGGCCGGGGTAGGGGCCAAAGCTTCTTGGATGGGTGATTGGTATGAGACAACCGACAGTGGTGTTGGTCGAAGACGAGACCGAGATGGCGGACATAGTGAGCATCAATCTGGAACAGGCTGGTTACCGGGTAATCCAGGCACGCGACGGAGTGGAAGGTTACGCGGCCGTGGAAAGCGCGGAACCAGACGCCGTGATTCTGGACCTGAACCTGCCGAGTATGTCCGGCTTTCGGCTCGCCCGGTTGCTTCGCCGGGACGACAGGTGGAAGGGGCTGCCGCTGATTGTGGCGACGGCTTTCACCTTTGACGAGGTGGAGGAACTGGCCAACGAGGGGATCGACGGCTTTATTACCAAACCCTTCGACCCGATGGATCTTGTGAATAGACTGGAATTCATCCTTTCGCGCTCGGCGAGGGCCCACGCCAACTGAGGCTTGGCCGGCGGCTCCAAGCGGCTTTCCCCGGGTGGAGTCCACTCAGCCAGCGTGGGCATCGGTGCGGCTCCTTTCTCTGAGTTCCTCTATCCTACTGAACGGCAGACGGCTCGGAGGCCAACCTCGGGATGGTGGACGATGCCTTGGGCATGACGGCGACGGTAGCGTTGAGGCCGTGGCGGGCAAAGGCGCTCTCCAGGGCGCTTTCCATGTTGTCGTGCTGCTCGAACAGCAGCCTCCTCCCCAAGTCTCGAGGCAGTCGATCCGAAACGAGCAGCACTCGGGCCTTGACCATGCTGCGGGCCAGCAGGAAAGCCTTGTGGGCTCCCATGCGGAAGCCCTCGCGACGGAACCTCTCCAGCACTTCTCTCGGACTGGAAGCCGCCCCCATCCATTCCTCGAACCGGGCGTCCCCGGAGCCTTCGGGACATTCCGCCAACAGGATGATAGTGCCGCCTTCCCGGACGGCGATCGCAGCGTGCGCCACGGCTTTCTGAGCCTGGTACATCTCGAGATCCTTTGGGAAGCCGCCGGGTGAGGCGATGACTATATCGCAAGGCTGAGGCAAGGTTACCTGACAGATTCGGGCGGAGAGCTGCACTCCCTCCCTTTCGACCTCCCTGGGGGGACCCGCCAAGGCCCGAACGATCTGCTTCTCGTTGTTCAGAATCACGTTGACAGCCAGGTCGGCTCCCACCCGATCCAGGATCTCCTCCATCTCCTCCCTTGCCGGGTTTCCCTCGTAGACCCCCATCTGCGATCGCGGATCCTGCAGTAACGTATGGTTCCCCTCTATAGTTCTTTCTCCTGCAACTCCCACGGCGACGCTCTTACCGCCTCCGGTGAAACCCACGAATTGATGGGGTTCTATCATGCCGGTCAGGAC
>JAJYNT010000131.1 GCA_021786215.1 Chloroflexota bacterium
AAAGCCACGAAGAGATGCTTCGCTGGCGCTCAGCATGACATGGTGCAGGATGTCCTGTTTCCGCAAGCCGCCGTA
Organism: Chloroflexota bacterium; assembly: GCA_021786215.1. Next base: position 76 of record JAJYNT010000131.1, read on the forward strand.
CACTGCCTCTCAAGCGGGGATATCCCAGATTGGCATGTAAAATGCGGTAGAAGCTCAGAGAATGCGGCACCCACAAACGGATCTTCTGGCGGGACCAGAGGGAGTAGCGGTTTTCCGAGAGAGTCTCGTGTTTTCTTCGCAACTGTCGGTTGGCGCCGGACTGTGCGCGCCTTGCCCAATCCCTGGATCTTGAAGGCTTATCACCATATTGCGAGCGGAGCGTCCAATGCCGTCGATCCTGCAGAACATTGACGACCCTGCGCAGTTGAAGGGGCTCAGCTACCACCAGTTGGAGCAGTTGGCGGAAGAGATCCGGGCCGAACTGATAGATCGAGTGCCCCAGAACGGCGGCCACCTGGCTTCCAACCTGGGGGTGGTGGAGTTGACCATTGCCCTGCATCGGGTTTGCCAGACGCCGCGCGACAAGATCGTGTGGGATGTGAGCCACCAGTGCTATGCCCACAAGATGCTGACCGGCCGCCGAGACCGGTTTGCCACCATCAGGCAGTACGGTGGTCTCTCTGGATTCACCGATCCTTCGGAGAGCCCGCATGATGCCTTCGGGGCGGGCCACGCGGGCACCGCCCTCTCGGCAGCAGTGGGGATCGCGGCCGCGAGAGATCTGGCCGGGGAGGACTACGACGTGGTGGCCGTGGTTGGCGATGGCTCCTTCAGCAGCGGCATGACTTTCGAAGCTCTCAATCATGCCGGCCATCTGGGCTCCAGGTTGATTGTGATCCTGAATGACAACGGCATGTCGATCTCTCCCAGCGTAGGGGGGCTATCGAGGTTTCTGAATGTCCTGCGGCTGGATTCCAGGTACGAGATGGCGAAGGACGAGACGAAGAAGGCGTTAGTCCATCTGCCCATGGGTAATGAGGCCTGGGCCATTACCAAGCGGCTCAAGAGCCGCTTGAAGAGGGCTCTCATACCTGGATCACTGTGGGAGGAGTTGGGCTTCACCTACCTGGGTCCGGTGAATGGGCACGACATAAGGGAGTTGGAGGCCGCGCTGATCCGGGCCAGGGATCACGAGCCCGGACCGACACTGATCCACGTGCTGACCAAGAAGGGCAAGGGATACGCCCCGGCCGAAGCCGACGCCACCAAGTTTCATGGGATCTCTCCCAAAGGAGGAAAGCAGAACAGTTCGCCAACGTACAGCGAGGTGTTTGGCCGAACCACATATCGGCTGATGAGGGAGGACAATCGGGTAGTTGCTATCACCGCGGCCATGTTGGATGGCACCGGCCTCACCCTGCCTGCCAGCAAGTTTCCCCATAGGTTGTTCGATGTGGGGATCTGCGAGCAGCATGCGGTCACAATGGCCGCGGGCTTGGCTACCCAGGGGATCATCCCCATAGTGGCGATCTACTCGACCTTCTTGCAGCGATCCTACGACCAGATCGTCCACGACGTCTGCATACGTGGCTACCCGGTGGTGTTCGGCGTCGACCGGGCTGGGGTAGTGGGAGACGATGGCAAGACCCACAATGGGGCATTCGACATCCCCTATCTCACTAGCATCCCAAACATGGTGGTGGCTGCTCCCAGAGACGAGAATGAGCTGCAGCAGTTGCTGTTCACGGCCGTGAACGCGGGGCGACCGATGGCGATTCGGTATCCTCGGGGACGGGGACCCGGTGTGCCGCTCCAGCACAGCTTGCAGCGGATTACGATCGGGGAGGGGGAGATCCTGAGGGAAGGGCACGACGTGACCCTGCTGGCGCTGGGGTCGATGGTGCGGGCTGCTCTGGATGCCGCGGAGTTGCTGGCGGAGCGCGGCATCCAGAGCGCGGTCGTCGATGCCCGGTTCGCCAAGCCGCTGGATGCGGATCTGATCCTGGACCTGGCTGGCCGAACTCGAAGGGTGTTGACACTGGAGGAAGGGAGCCTCACCGGCGGGTTCGGTAGCTCCGTGCTGCAACTACTCCAGCAATCTGTCCTGAGTGGTGTGCGGGTGGAGAGCCTTGGGCTTCCGGACCAGTTCATCGAGCATGGGGCCAGAGACTTTCTTCTTCGGCAGCTCGGGCTGGACGCGGAGGGAGTAGCGAGGCGGGTCATGGCCGCATTTCCAGAGCTGTGCGTTCGACCGCCGATCCAGATGGTGGGAGGGATCGCCGGATGACGTTGCCGATCTGCTTTGACAGATACAGGGTCGAGATCGATGCCGAGCTTCGGCGGTCTCTGGCTGGGTATCAGTCGCCCATGTACGACATGCTTCGGTATCACATGGGCTGGATAGGTGAGAAGGGCCAGCCCCTGCCCGGCTCCGCGGGGAAGGCTCTTCGTCCCACCCTCTGCCTGCTGGCCTGCGAAGCTGCGGGCGCTGACTTTGCCGTCGGATTGCCGGCCGCAGCCGCCATCGAGTTGATCCACAACTTCTCTCTGATCCACGACGATGTTCAGGATGACGATAGGGAGCGACGTCATCGCCCCACCGTATGGAGCGTTTGGGGAAAACCGCAGGCGATAAACGCCGGAACCGCGATGCGGGTGGTGGCAAGCCTCACCATGCTGCGATTGGAGGAGAGAGAGGTCTCTTTCGCCAAGCTGCTCAGGGCGCAGCGGCTGCTCGATCAGAGCTGCCTTCGGTTAATCGAGGGGCAATACCTGGATATCAGCTTCGAGAGCCGCCTCGACGTGGGGGTTGACGACTACCTGGCAATGATCGAGGGGAAGACGGCCAGCCTGATAGCCAGCTCTTTGGAGATTGGTGCGCTGCTGGGGTCCGACGACGAAGGGTTCGTTCGGGCTTTCCGCCGGTTTGGCTTGAACCTGGGGTTCGCCTTTCAGATTCGAGATGACATTCTCGGCATTTGGGGCAGCACCGAGAAGATCGGCAAGCCAGTCGGCAGCGACATCTGGCGCAGAAAGAAGTCGTTTCCCATTGTCTATGCATTCGACAGGGCGGATCTAGCCTCCAGGTCGGCGCTGCGCGACATCTATAGCAGTGACATGGTTGACCAGAAGGCGGTGGACCGGGTGCTCTCGATACTGGACGGAATGAACGCCGAGCGAGAGGCACAGAAGCTTGCCGATAGTTTCTGCGACCGAGCCCTAGCCGAACTGGAAAACGTGGAGCTCTCGCCCTGGGCGGTGGGCTCGCTGCGGGAGATGGCCCATTTTCTGACCGAGCGGGACTTCTGAACGAAACCTGGAGGCGTCAATGGCATTCCCTCTGCGGCTATCCCTCTCGGTGGGCAGCTACGTCGCTGCCAACAAGCTACGTGGCAGACGGCGCTTCCCAATGGTGCTGATGCTGGAACCCACCTTCCGCTGCAACCTCTCCTGCGCTGGTTGTGGGCGGATCAAAGAAGATAAGGCCATGGGCGGGCGGATGCTCAGCCTGGAGGAGTGCCTCTCCGCCGTTGAGGAGACGAGGGCCCCGGTGGTCTCCATCGCCGGAGGCGAGCCTCTTCTTCATCCCCAGATCGGGGAGATCGTCAAGGGGATTGTGGAGAGGAAGCGCTTCGTCTACATGTGCACCAACGGGATTGCGCTGAAGAGGGGGCTAGAGCTGTTCGAACCGAATCCCTACCTCAGCATCGTCTTTCACCTGGACGGCTTTGCCGATCTTCACGATCGCATAACGGGCCGTTCTGGTGTTTTCGATGCCGTGATCGATGGCATACGTGCGGCCAAGCAGGCTGGGTTTCAGGTTCGCACCAACACCACGGTCTTCAAGGGGGCCGACCCCCAGCAGATGCTGAAGCTGTTCTCCATGCTAACGGATCTCGGGGTGGACGGCATGATGGTAGCCCCGGCGTTCAGCTACGAGGAGGTGGATGCCGACATCTTCCTGCGGCGGGAGGAGGTTCCGGCACTCTTTGATCCGCTCTACCGCCAATCGCGACGGTTTCCGTTCTACCATTCACCGGTTTACCTGGAGTTCCTCGCCGGCAAGAGGGAGTTGCAGTGCACCCCATGGAGCACCGTCACGAGAAATCCCAAAGGTTGGAAGAGACCCTGCTACCTGCTGACCGACGGCTACTGCCGATCTTTCCAGCAACTGATGGAGGACACCGTGTGGGAGAAGTACGGGGTCGGGCGCGATCCCCGCTGCACCAACTGTATGGTTCACTCCGGGTTCGAGGCCAGCGCCATCGAAGCCGGCACCAGCAGCGTGGCTGGGTTGTGGCACATGACCAGGTGGAGTCTGTTCGGTGCGTAAGTTGGCGAGTGGCAGGCCTGCTCCCGTCGCTTTTCTGGGGGCGATGAAGCAGGAGGTGGATGGCCTGCGAAGGGAGATGGCGATCGAACGGGAAGTAGCGCAGAACGGGTGGCGCCTCTTCCAGGGGCAGTACGGCGGCAAAGCGCTGCTGCTGGTCCAAACGGGTCCCGGGCGGCAGCAGGCGGAAGATGCGTTTGAGTACCTGAGGCTCCACTATCCACTGTCCGGTGTGGTCTCTCTTGGGTTTGGCGGGGCGCTGCAGCAGGGGCTGAGGGTCGGTGACTTGGTTCTCTGCTCGGTGCTCTACCGTGGGGAAGATGTCCGTGCGGAGTCTGGCTGCAACTCGGACCGGTGGCTGCTGGATCTGGCTGGCGAAGGGCTGCCTGGTAACTCGGTGCGGGTGGGGACCGGCGTAACGGTCCCCACTTTGGTGAGGCAGCGGGGAGAGAGGATGGCGCTCCGGGATGCTTTCGGTGCCGATGTGGTGGACATGGAAAGCTACTGGGTCGGCGTGCTGGCGCGGACCATGGGGATTCCGTTTCTGGCCGTGCGGGCGATCTCCGACTCTGTGAATGATAGCTTGCCTCCTTTCGACCTCTTCTTCGGCCCTGAAGGGCGATGGCGCTGGAGGGAGGGATTGGGCCATTTCCTATCCCACCCCTCCGATCTTTCGATGTTGCCGGGGGTCTATGCCAACTCCCGAAGAGCGGCTGGCAGCTTGACCGGCCTGCTGAAGACGATGATATCCCGATTCTGAGCGAGCGATGGGCAGAGGCGGGAATGAAGGCACTGGTCACTGGCGCGACGGGCTTTATCGGGTCGAGCCTGGTGAAGGAGTTGTTGGCTCGAGGATACCTGGTAAAGGTGCTGGTGAGGTCCGACAGCACGCGGAGGAACATCGACGGTCTTGGGGTCGAGCGTGCCGTTGGGGACCTGCGGGACAGGGAAACGCTGGATAGAGCACTGAAGGGTTGTGACGTGCTCTTCCATGTGGCCGCGGCATACAGCTTTTGGACGCCGAACCCCAAGCAGATATACGAGACCAACGTGGGTGGAACCGAAAAGCTTCTTTCAGCGGCATTGGAACGGGGGGTCCAGAAGGTAGTTTACACCAGTACCGAATCCACCGTGGGGATTCCTCGTAACGGAGGAGTCGGCAACGAAGGGCTGGTGTCGCGTGCCGATCAGCTTTCAGGTCATTACAAGAAATCGAAGCTCGAAGCGGAGAAGGTGGCGCTACGGATTTGCATGGAGGGTCTTCCCCTGGTTGTGGTCAACCCTACCACTCCGATGGGCCCTGGGGATGTGAGGCCGACGCCGACCGGCCAGCTGATAGTGGATTACCTGAACCGGAGAATGCCGGCGTACGTGAACACGGGGTTGAACCTAGTGGATGTCCGAGATGTCGCTGTGGGACACGTCCTGGCACTGGAGAGGGGGCGGATCGGGGAGAGGTACATCCTCGGAAACCGGAATCTGATCTTCAGGGAGATCCTGGGCATGCTGGAAGGGATAAGTGGCATTCCAGCTCCCCGATTCAGGATCCCGCTGTGGCTTGCATTGGGCGCAGGGTATCTGGACGAGTTCATCGCGAGGAAGGCTGCCGGGAAGCCCCCCAGGATCCCGGTGGCGGCGGTCAAGACCGCGCGCCATTTCAGACACTTCGACTGCTCCAAGGCCGTCAAGGAACTTGGGCTGCCTCAGACCCCAGTGGAGGAAGCTCTGAAGGATGCTATTAGGTGGTTCAGGCAAAATGGATATGCGAGTTGATGGAGAGAGGCCGGCTCTGGTTGCTGAAGCTCGCCTGGTTGATGACTTCTCGCAGCCGGAAGATCTGAGGGCCATCGCGACCGCGGTGCGCAAAGCCCAGTCTCGGCTGGTGAGTCTCCAGAGTCGAGAAGGCTACTGGGTTGGAGAGTTGGAGGCCGATGCCTCTGTATCGGCCGGTTACGTGCCTCTCATGTACTACATGCTGGGGGACGTCGACCCCGTCCGGAAGCAGAAGGTGATCAACCACGTGAAGAGCAAACAGAATCGCGATGGCTCTTGGAGCGCACACGCCGAGGGGCCGGGCGACCTCAACGTGAGCATTCAGAGCTACTTCGATCTGAAGCTCGCGGGGGTCTCTGCCGAGGAGCCGTTCATGGTGCAGGCTCGGGAGTTTATCCTGAGCCGGGGTGGGATCTGCCGTTCCAGCATCTTCACCAAGATCTGGCTCGCCCTCTTTGGCCAGTATCCGTGGACGGGGACTCCGGCGTTGCCTCCGGAGTTGATACTGCTGCCTAACTGGTTCTACCTGAACATCTACGAGTTCGCCAGCTGGTCGCGGGCCACTATCGTTGCCCTGATGGTGGTGCTCACCACCAAACCCACCTGCCCTGTGCTCGAACAGGCTCGGGTGTCTGAACTCTACCTGGAGCCAGAGGGGCAGCGAGATTACTCACTGGGCAAGATCGGTAATCCATTCAGCTGGAAGTCCTTCTTCCTGATGGCCGACGGGCTGCTGAAGCTGTGCGAAAAGTCGCCTATCAAACCGCTTCGTGGCCGGGCGATCCGCGACGTCGAGCGGTGGATCGTACAGCATCAGGAGTCGGATGGAAGCTGGGGCGGGATCATGCTCCCATGGATCTATTCCCTGATAGCTCTGAAGAGCCTCGGCTACCCCCTGAGCCATCCGGTTATTGAGCTGGGGCTGAAGGGGCTGGAGGGGTTCATCGTGGAGGATGAGACCACGCTACGGCTTCAGCCGGCGACCTCGCCCGTGTGGGACACCGCCTGGGCGGTGATCGCGCTCCGGGAGTCCGGGTTATCTTCTGATGACCAAGCGCTGACGAGGGCTGCTTGCTGGCTGCTGTCCCAGCAGATCAACGTGGGCGGCGACTGGCAGGTGAAGAACCCCGGAACCGAACCTGCCTGCTGGGCCTTTGAGTTCGACAACGATCTCTACCCCGATCTGGACGACAGCGCCGTCGTATGCAGAGCCTTGAGGAGGGTGCGTCTTTCGGAAGGGGTTGAGGATGCCAAGCAGCAGGCCATAGATCGGACCATTCCCTGGGTCACCAGTATGCAGAGCAAAGATGGCGGGTGGTCGGCCTTCGACCGAGACAACGACAAGTCCATTCTTTCCCAGATACCATTCGCGGATTTCATGTCTCCGCTGGACCCGACCTGCGCCGATGTGACCGCTCATGTCGTGGAACTGCTGGGGGAGTCGAGGCAGGACCCGGCCTCCATGCGCAGGGCGCTTGCTTATCTCAAGTCCACGCAGAGGGTCGACGGATCCTGGTACGGGCGCTGGGGAGTGAATTATCTGTACGGCACCGGCTTGGTGTTGGCCGCGCTTGCGGCGGCCGATCAGGACCCGGCCCAGGACTATATCCAGAGGGCCTGCTCCTGGCTTGCGTTTCGCCAGAACCCGGACGGCGGCTGGGGAGAGAGCTGCGAGAGCTATGCCGACCCTATCTGGGAGGGCTGCGGCCCCAGCACGGCCTCCCAGACGGCCTGGGCTCTGTTGGGACTCATGGCCAGCGAGCAGTCTTCAAGCCCTGTGGTGGAGCGGGGGGTCCGATACCTGATACGAACATTGCGAGAGGATGGCTCGTGGGAGGAGAAACCATACACCGGCACCGGCTTTCCCAAGGCCTTCTATCTTCGCTACGACCTCTACCGGGCCTATTTCCCACTGATGGCGCTGGCCCGCTACCATGAATACCTGAAGGGAGCAGTGCGATGAACGAATCGGAGGAATTCGAAAGACTCGCGGCCACCGATCCGACGGAGCGCATACTATTGTTGTCTCACTGCATGCGCCCCAGCCGGAGCTGTCCGGGCAAATTCACCAAGCAAGGCTTGGAGTGCCCTGACGACTGCCTGGAGGAGTGTGTGGTGGGTCGGCTCCGTCGAGCGGCTCTGTCTTCACGTTACAAGGGGGTATGCATCGCGGCCGGCGGGGCAATGGCTGTCAGGTTCGTGGTGGAGCAGAACCCGAAGGCGATCGTGGCGGTGGCATGTGCCAGGGAGTTGGGCGAGGGCGTGGACGCCGTGGGATCCATGGCCAGGAACAATGAGGAGATCGTCCCCCCGATACTCGTCGTTCCACTGACGAAAGATGGCTGCGTGGATACGGAGGTGGACGAAGAGCGGGCACTGGACGCGATCAATGCCGGGCTCAGGGCGGAGGCTTTGAGATAACTGGTTAGGTGTGGCGACCGGAGAATGGTACACTTGAACCAGAAAGGAGGACCCATGGCTGATCGACCGTCGGCACACGAGCGCCGCAAAGAGGCGCATCTGCGGATCTGCTTGAGCAACGACGTACAGGCGAGCGGGGTCACCACCGGGTTCGAGTGCTATCGGTTCGTCCACCAGGCGTTGCCGGAGCTCGATTGGAAAGAGATAGATCTATCGACGACCTTGCTGGGCAAGCGACTGCGCGCCCCCGTGGTGATCTCGGCGATGACCGGCGGGTGCCAGCTTGGCGCCGAGATCAATCGAAATCTGGCTCGGGCGGCACAACTGCTGGGTATCGGCATGGGTGTCGGATCGCAGAGGGCGGCCATTCTGGATCCGAGCCTGGCAGAGAGCTACCAGGTTCGAGCCTACGCCCCGGACATCCTCCTCATGGGGAACCTGGGAGCGGTGCAGCTGAATCTGGGCTTCGGTGTGCGGGAGTGCAGGGAGGCGGTGGACATGATCGATGCCGACGCCCTCTGCCTTCATCTGAACGGTCTGCAGGAGGTCTTCCAGGGGTCCGGCGACAACGATTACCGTGGGCTCTCGGATAGGATCGGAGATGTCTGCCGTGGGCTCGAGGCCCCGGTGGTGGTGAAAGAGGTCGGGTGGGGAATTTCCCGGGAGGCAGCTGCAGCGCTGGTCGCCAGGGGGGCAGCCGGCATCGACGTGGCGGGGGCAGGCGGGACTTCCTGGTATATGGTCGAGCAGCTTTCAGCCGGTATCGCGCGGGAGGAGGCGTTGCGCTCGCCCTTCGCCTCGTGGGGGATCCCAACGGCCGAGTCGTTGCGTCAGGTCGTATCGGTGGCCGGGCAGCTTCCGGTGATCGCCTCCGGCGGCATTCGGAACGGCGTAGATGCGGCGAAAGCGCTTGCCATGGGCGCCACAGCTGTTGGCATAGCTCAGCCTCTGTTGCTTCCCGCCACCGAGTCGACGGAAGCGGTTGTGGCCTGGTTGGAGCGTTTTCTCCACGAACTTCGGACGGCCATGTTCTGCGTTGGGGCTGCCGATGTGCGGGCGTTGAGGCGGACTCACCTGCTGATTGAGAGGGATCGATAGGAGGCTAGCCCTCCACTATCGCAAGGAACCTTTTGGCGGACTCGGCGGTTCCGTGACTCAGAGGTATTCCGGAGTAGGCATTGGCGACCTCGACGTCTCTAGCAAGGGAAAGGTGGGGCTGGGTGACCGTGTGCATGGTTCCCAGCTTCTCGTGGTAGGCTCCCAGGTACTCCTGCTCGCTCTGGCCAACTGTCGGAATCAGTAGTGCCTGCTTACCTAGCTCCGCTAACTCCATCATGGTGGTGTATCCCGATCTGCTCACGACTAGCCTGGCCCGGTTCATCATCTCTTCCTGCTGTTTTCGGCCCATGAAGGAGTGGACCTCTACCCTGCCGTCGCTGGCTACTGAACGAGGAACGTCCGGCTTCCCCAAGGCGACCACCACTTCCCCTTTCAAGTCGTGCAGCCGTTC
>JAJYNT010000384.1 GCA_021786215.1 Chloroflexota bacterium
CTACCCGCTGATCAAGTTCCTGCGGTCTAACCAGGGCACCTGCCTGAACCAACGCCCCATCGTGGTGCAGGGACAAAAGGTGAGGGCCGGGCAGTCACTGGCGGATAGCTCCTCGACCCAGGGTGGCGAGCTGGCGCTGGGACAGAACGTTCTGGTGGCCTTCATGTCCTGGGAAGGGTACAACTTCGAGGACGCCATTATCCTGAGTGAGAGCATCGTCCAAGGCGACAAGTTCACCTCCATTCATATAGAGAAGCACGAGATCGAAGCCCGGGATACCAAGCTGGGTCCTGAGGAGATCACCAGGGATATTCCCAACGTCGGTGAGGATAGCCTTCGGGATCTAGACGAGTTCGGGATCATCAGGGTAGGCGCTGAGGTGGGGCCTGGGGACATCCTGGTAGGCAAGATCACCCCCAAGGGGGAGACTGAGTTGACGGCCGAGGAGAGGCTTCTGAGAGCCATCTTTGGCGAGAAGGCTCGTGAGGTTAAGGACACATCCCTGCGGGTGCCGCACGGCGAGCGGGGCAAGGTGGTGGACGTGCGTGTCTTCGAGCGTGGGACCCACGACGAACTGCCGGCAGGGGTGAACAAGCTGGTGCGTGTGAGCATCGCCCAGAAGCGGAAGATCTCCGAGGGCGATAAGATGGCCGGACGCCACGGCAACAAGGGGGTGGTATCCAAAGTCCTTCCGGTCGAGGATATGCCCTACCTGCCTGATGGCACCCCCATCGAGATCGTCCTGAACCCCATCGGTGTGCCTTCTCGAATGAACGTTGGCCAGATCCTGGAAACCCACCTGGGATGGGCCGCCTCGGTACTGGGAGTCAAGGTGGCTACGCCAGTGTTCGATGGCGCAACAGAGGGGGATATTCGGGCTCTGCTGGAGCAGGCCGGTCTGCCTGGATCCGGCAAGATCCAACTCTTCGACGGTCGAACTGGTGAGCCATTCGAGCAGCCAGTGACAGTGGGTCAGATCTACATGCTGAAGTTGGTCCACCTGGTGGAGGACAAGATCCACGCCAGGTCCACGGGCCCATACTCGTTGATTACCCAGCAGCCTCTCGGTGGCAAGGCGCAGTTCGGTGGCCAGAGGTTCGGTGAAATGGAGGTGTGGGCTCTGGAGGCCTACGGTGCCGCCCACATCCTGCAGGAGATCCTGACAGTCAAGTCGGACGATGTGGTGGGTCGCGTGAAGACCTACGAGGCTATCGTGAAGGGCGACCAGATCTTCGAGGCCGGTGTGCCTGAGTCCTTCAAGGTGCTGGTGAAAGAGCTTCAGAGTCTGGGCCTTGCCGTGGAGATCTTGAACGAGGAGGATGAGAACATCCCCCTGCTGGAGGATGCGACGGTAGATGCCACCCACGTGATGGACGTGGACATCTCAAGGCTGGAGCGCTAAGAAATGCTTGATGTCAACAATTTCAACGCAGTGCGCATTATGCTCGCTTCGCCCGAGACTATCAGGAGTTGGTCGAAGGGCGAGGTGACCAAGCCCGAGACCATCAACTACCGGACCTTGAAGCCGGAGCGAGACGGTCTCTTCTGCGAGCGGATCTTTGGTCCCACGAAGGATTGGGAATGCGCCTGTGGCAAATACAAGCGGGTCAGATACAAGGGGATCGTTTGCGACAAGTGCGGCGTTGAGGTTACCCGGGCCAAGGTTCGGCGCGAGCGGATGGGTCACATAGAGTTGGCCTCGCCGGTGAGCCACATTTGGTTCGTGAAGGGTACACCGAGCCGTATCGGCCTGCTGCTGGACATGACCCCGAGGGTGCTGGAGCAGGTACTCTACTTTGCCAAGTACATAATCATCGAGGTCGACGAGACGGCCCGCCGAAAGGCGGTCCAGCAGGTCGAGCACGAGGTGGAGTCGCGAGTCAGCCGCATTGAGCGCTCAGCCGAGGATCGGATCTCCGAGCTACAAGAGGAACTGAACGGGAAGATCGACCAGATTCGGGCGGACAAGGAAGCCAGGCTGCACGAGTTGGAGGGCCGCAAGGTAGCTTCCATCGACGAGATAAGCCAGTCTGCCCAGGAAGTGGATCAGCGTCTCCAGCAGTTGGTGGGGCAGTCGGCGCCCGAGGATATCCTGTTCGGCCCTTCCAAGACGGTATTGGTGGAGCAGGGGGCTGCCGTTCGGCGTGATCATCGAGACGAGCTGCGGCGGTTGGCTCAGGAGCAGATCGATCGCACCGAGCTGGATATCCAGTCGGAGCAGGACAAGGTGTCGGCGAGGGCCGACGCCGAAGTTGACGCCCTTCGGTATAACGCCGACAGCCAGATCGCCGAGTCCCGATCTCGTGGAAGTGCCGAAGCCGAGTCGATCCGGATGGCCGGCGACGCTCGCATCAAGAAGATCGAGCAGATCAAGGTGATGCAGACCCTCAGCGAGATCGAGTACAGGGAGCTGGTCGAGCAGTGCGGCAGGATCTTCCGCGCGGACATGGGGGCTGAGGCGGTCCACGAGTTGATCTCTCGAGTAGATCTTGACCAGCTGGCCTCTCAGCTCAGGGGCGAGACCCGTTCTTCCTCTGGGCAGCGCCGGAAGAAGGCGACGAAGCGGCTCCGAGTTGTGGAGGCTTTTCGGAAGTCCGGCAACCGTCCCGAGTGGATGATCCAGTCGGTGCTGCCTGTGCTGCCGCCCGACCTGCGTCCCATGGTCCAGCTGGACGGCGGGAGGTTTGCAACCAGCGATCTTAACGACCTGTATCGCCGAGTGATCAACCGAAACAACCGACTGAAGAGGCTGCTGGATCTGGGGGCACCCGAGATCATTATCCGGAACGAGAAGCGGATGCTTCAGGAGGCTGTGGACTCCCTCATCGACAATGGTCGGCGCGGCCGGGCGGTATCGGGTTCGAGCAACCACAAATTGAAATCCCTCAGCGACATGCTGAAGGGGAAGCAGGGCCGCTTCCGCCAGAACCTGCTGGGCAAGCGTGTGGACTATTCCGGCCGCTCGGTGATCGTCGTTGGCCCGGAGCTGCACCTGCACCAGTGTGGCTTGCCCAAGAAGATGGCGTTGGAGCTGTTCAAGCCGTTCGTCATGCGCAAGCTGGTGGAGCGGAACTTCGCCCATAACATCAAGAGTGCCAAGAGGATTGTGGAACGGGTCAGGGCCGAGGTGTGGGATGTTCTGGAGGAGGTGATCAGCGACCATCCGGTGTTGCTGAACCGAGCTCCTACCCTCCACCGACTCGGCATTCAGGCCTTCCAGCCGGTGCTGATCGAGGGAAGCGCCATCCAGATCCACCCGTTGGTCTGCGCCGCTTTCAACGCCGACTTCGACGGCGACCAGATGGCCGTACACGTGCCGCTGTCCGGGGCAGCTAAGGACGAGGCTCGCAAGATGCTGCTCTCGGTCTACAACCTGCTGCTCCCCTCTAACGGCGAGCCGGTGGTTTCCCCGACCCTGGACATGGTGCTCGGTTGCTACTGGATGACCATGATCGTGCCCGGCTCCAAGGGCGAGGGTAAGCTGTTCGCCGACCGTGAGGAGGTTCGGCTGGCCTACGATCTGGGGTTGATCGACCTTCATGCCGCCATCAAGGTGAGGTCTTCTGGACTGAACGGGATTGGTGGACAGGAGTACCTGACTACCTCGGCCGGGCGGATCCTCTTCAACGAGGTGCTGCCCCCGGAGTTGGGCTTCCGCAACGAAATCATGGACAAGGGTGCCCTCAAGCGGGTGGTGGCCGAGGTGTTCCGGAGGTTCCGGAACGAAAAAACGGCCGAGGTGGTGGACAAGATCAAGCGGATAGGCTTCCAATACGCCACCAAGTCGGGCATAACGATCTCGATTGAGGACATCAGCATTCCAGAGCGGAAGGAAGCCATCCTGACTGATGCCGACACCAAGGTTGCCCAGGTCGAACGGCAGTACCGCAGGGGCCTGATCACCGACGAAGAGCGGTACAACGAGGTGATCGAGATCTGGACGAAGGCTAAGGAAGATGTGACTTCCGCGGTTCGGGATGCCCTCGATCCGTATGGTTCGGTGAACCTGATGGCCACCTCGGGGGCCAAAGGTAACGTCCAGCAGATCTCTCAGATGGCCGGTATGCGAGGCCTTATGGCCGATCCCTCCGGCCGGATCATCGAGCTGCCCATTCGCTCCAGCTTCCGCGGCGGATTGAGCGTGCTGGAGTACTTCCTCTCGACTCACGGTGCCCGAAAGGGTCTGGCAGACACCGCTATCAGAACCGCTGACTCCGGATACCTGACGCGGCGACTGATCGACGTGGCGCAGAACGTGATCGTTCACGAGGAGGACTGCGAAACCGAGATCGGCGCCTGGCTCGAGATTTCACCTGAAGATCCCGATGTGGCCCGGGACAAGGTGCTGGGTAGGATGGCTGCCGAGATGGTGGCCGATCCCACTACCGGGGAAGTTATCGTCGATCGCAACGAGATGATCGATGAGGTGGGCCTGGCTCGGATCATCGAGGTGGGCATTCCTCGGGTGTACGTGCGCTCTCCTCTGACCTGCGAGTCCAGGTTCGGGGTGTGCCGCCGATGCTACGGTCGACATCTGGGCACGGGCGAGTTAGCCAAGCCCGGGGACGCGGTTGGTATCGTGGCGGCTCAGTCGATCGGCGAGCCAGGCACTCAGCTCACAATGCGTACCTTCCACACGGGTGGCGTTGCCGGTCTCGACATCACCAGCGGTCTACCGAGGGTGGAGGAGCTGTTCGAGGCTCGGGTGCCCAAAGGCGAGGCGGTGTTGAGCGAGATCGATGGGGTCGTTCAGATCGAGCGGCGCGATGACAAGCGAGTGATCAAGGTCTCGTCGCGCGAAACCTACGTGGACGACTATCCGGTCCCCGAGGGTTACGAGGTTGTCGTCCAGCAGGGAGACAACGTCGCGGCGGGGGATCCGCTTGTCACGATGGAGGGTGCCGAGCCGGTGGCTGCGCGGGTGACCGGTGTTGTCGAGGCGATCGGCAAGGCCATCACCATTCGCTACGAGGAAGTGGAGGAGCGTGAGTACGAGGTAGCTCCCTCCGCGCGCATCAAAGTGGAGAACGGACAGCCGGTCAGCGCGGGCGATCAGCTCACCGAGGGATCCAGGAACCCGCAAGATATCCTGCGGATCCAGGGCAAGGATGAGGTGCAGCGATACCTGGTTGATGAGGTGCAGGAGGTGTACCGGTCCCAGGGCGTGAGCATCAACTACAAGCATATCGAGATCATCGTCAGGCAGATGCTTCGGAAGCTGAGGGTCGATTCGCCGGGCGACACCGATCTGCTCCCCGGGGAGTTGATAGATCGCTTCACCTACGAGGAGAAGAACCGACAGGTGCTGGCCGAGGGTGGCGAGCCTGCTACCGCTCAGCCCGTGCTGATGGGCGTGACCAAGGCGTCTCTCAACACCGACAGCTTCCTGGCGGCGGCATCGTTCCAGGAGACGACCAAGGTGCTCACGGAGGCCGCCATCAGCGGGAAGACAGACAAGCTGATGGGGCTGAAGGAGAACGTGATCATCGGGAAGCTGATACCGGCCGGTACAGGGGTGGAGGCCCGGCGGCTGGCAGCGCAAAAGCCGCCGACCGGCTGGCTTGAATGGCAAAGGGAAGGGGCTGAGGAGGAAGCTGTCCAGCAGCCTTGACAGCATAGAAGACCTTTGATAAACTCAACAATTGCTGTGTCCGCCGCACCCCATGAGCGGACGAATCGGTAGTAGCCAAGTGAACCAGGTCTGGGAGGAGTTGGAGCTTGCCAACCATCAGTCAGTTGGTCCGCAAGGGCCGAGCGAAGACCATGAAGAAGACCAAGGCTCCGGCGTTGCGGTTCCGCTATAACGCGCTTGAGCGGAAGACCACGCGCGGTGGCGGAGCCCCCCAGATGCGGGGCGTCTGCACTCAGGTGAAGACGATGACCCCGAAGAAGCCGAACTCGGCCCTGCGGAAGATCGCGAGGGTTCGGTTGACGAACCAGATGGAAGTGACGGCGTACATTCCCGGAGAGGGGCACAACCTGCAGGAGCACTCTGTGGTGCTGATCCGAGGCGGGCGCGTGAAGGACCTTCCTGGGGTTCGCTATCACATCATCCGAGGTGCGTTGGACGCCGCCGGCGTGAAGGATCGGAAGAAGGGCCGTTCAAAGTACGGCGCCAAAGTGCCGAAGGGCGCTGGCGGAAAGTAGTTAGGGACAGGCTGGTTGTGAAATACCGGGCCAGGTTCTGACAAGCAATCTCTGGCCCGGTATTCATGTGGATTGTTAGGGTAGTCGTAATATCTTTGGAGGGAAACATGCCGAGGCGCGCGAGGGTCGTCCGGCGGCCGGTTGTGCCGGACGCTCGATACGGCAACCGAACGATCTCCAAGTTCATAAACCGGGTAATGGAGCGGGGCAAGAAGAGCACCGCGGAGGCGATTGTCTACGATGCGCTGGATCGCATCGAGAAGCAGACGCATCGCAATCCCGCGGACACCTTCGAGCAGGCGATGAGAAATGCTGCGCCGGTGTTGGAGGTTAAGCCTCGACGGGTAGGTGGCGCTACCTATCAGGTGCCGGTGGAGATCAAGGGAGATCGTCGTTTTGCCCTCGCCATGCGTTGGATCCTTGCCTCGGCCAAGGCCAGGGGCGGTCACTCCATGGCCGAGAGGTTGGCGGCCGAGCTGCTCGATTGTGCTCACGGAACGGGCACGACGATTAAGAAGAAGGAAGACGTGCACCGGATGGCCGAGGCCAACAAGGCCTTCGCTCATTACAGGTGGTAGGACTGAAGCCGAATGCCGCGGGCCATACCACTGGAAAGAACCCGTAACATCGGAATAATTGCGCACATTGACGCCGGGAAGACCACCACGACCGAGCGGATCCTCTACTACACCGGCCGAACCTACAAGATCGGCGAGGTTCATGAGGGGACCGCGGTGATGGACTGGATGGACCAGGAGCGGGAGAGAGGCATCACGATCACGGCTGCCGCCACCACCGCTTTTTGGCGAGATCACCAGATCAACATCATCGACACGCCCGGGCACGTGGACTTCACGGTGGAGGTGGAGCGCTCCCTACGGGTGCTGGACGGCGGGGTGGTCGTATTCGATGCCGTGGCTGGTGTGGAGCCTCAGTCGGAGACCGTTTGGCGGCAGGCCGATCGCTATCACGTACCTCGCATTTGCTTTGTAAACAAGATGGATCGCACCGGCGCCGATTTCTACCGCACCATCGCGATGATCGAGGAGAGACTTGGCGCGCGTGCAGTCCCGATTCAGATGCCTGTCGGCGCGGAGCAGGCGTTCCGCGGGGTGATCGATCTTATCGACATGGAGCTGATCGTTTTCCCCGAGGATCTCTCCGTTCCCCCTGAGCGGATGCCGGTGCCGGAGGAGTTGGTCGACGAGGTCAGGCGTCGGCGCGATGGCATGCTTGAGCGTATCGTGGAGACCAGCGACGAGTTGACGCTTCGGTATCTCGAGGGGGAGGAGATCACTCCGGCTCAATTGCGCGGTGCCTTGCGGCGGGCGAGCCTAAACTATACCCTGGTCCCCGTTCTTTGCGGCAGCGCGCTTCGCAACAAAGGGATCCAGCCGATGCTGGACGCAGTGGTGGATTACCTGCCTTCGCCGTTGGATGTTCCTCCGGTGAACGGGCTCCGTCCCGAGACGCTGGAGCCCGAAGTTCGGCTCGTGGACGAAGACGAGCCGTTCGCCGCGCTGGCTTTTAAGATCGTGTCTGATCCGTTCGTGGGCCGGCTGGCCTACTTTCGTGTCTACTCGGGCAAGCTGGGGGCCGGTTCCTACGTTTACAACGCCACTAAGCGGCAGAAGGAACGGGTGGGACGGCTGCTGCAGATGCACGCAAACCACCGGGAAGAGGTCCAGGAGGTCTCAGCCGGGGATATCGCGGCGGCAGTAGGGTTGAAGAACACCTTCACAGGAGACACCCTGTGCGATGAGGGCCGGCCGGTTATCCTGGAGGCTATCAAGTTCCCCGAGCCTGTGATTTCGGTGGCGATAGAGCCGAAGACCAAGGCGGATCAGGACAAGATGGGTGGTGCTCTAGCTAAGCTGGGCGAGGAAGATCCGACCTTTCGGGTCCGAACTGATTTGGAGACGGGTCAGACCATCATATCCGGCATGGGGGAGTTGCATCTTGAGGTCATCGTCGATCGGATGATGCGGGAATTCCACGTGGACGCGAACGTGGGTAGGCCTCAAGTAGCTTATCGGGAGACCATCTCCCGCCCGTCCAGGGCCGAGGGTCGGTACGTTCGGCAGACAGGCGGGCGAGGGCAGTACGGCGACGTCTGGGTGGAAGTGGAGCCGCTGCAAGCGGGACAGGGCTTCGAGTTTGTGAACAGGATCGTTGGAGGCACTGTTCCGAGGGAGTACATACCAGCGGTGGAGGCCGGTGTGAAGGAGGCCTTGGAGACCGGGGTGCTGGCCGGCTATCCCATGGTGGATGTGAAGGTCAGCCTGATGGATGGCTCCTATCACGAGGTGGATTCCTCGGAGATGGCGTTCAAGATCGCGGGCTCCATGGGGCTGAAAAATGCAGTTGGCAAGGCGGCTCCGCTGCTGCTGGAGCCGATCATGAAGGTCGAAGTGGTGATGCCCGAGGAGTTTCTCGGGGATGTTATGGGGGACATCAACGCTCGTCGCGGCCACGTACTCGGTGTGGACGCGCGTGCGGGCTCGCAGGTGGTGCGCGCCCAGGTTCCTCTGGCGGAGATGTTTGGATACGCGACCGAGCTTCGCTCTATGACCCGTGGGAGGGCGACCCACTCGATGGAGTTCTCCCACTACGCGCCAGTTCCCATCACCATCAGCGAGGAAGTCGTATCCAGGTCGCGCTCGTAAGCTTACAGACGCAGTCGCAGTTGTCGGGAGGAATTGCAGGTCATGGCGAAGAAGAAGTTTGAGCGGACGAAGCCTCACGTGAACGTAGGGACGATAGGGCACGTGGACCACGGGAAGACGACGCTGACGGCCGCGATCACCAAGGTATTGGCGATGAGGGGTGAGGCGGAGTATCGGGCGTTCGACTCGATTGACAATGCGCCGGAGGAGCGGGCGCGAGGGATCACGATAGCGATAGCGCACGTGGAGTACGAGACGGACAACCGGCACTATGCGCACGTGGACTGTCCAGGGCATGCGGACTACATCAAGAACATGATAACGGGTGCGGCGCAGATGGACGGGGCGATACTGGTGGTGAGTGCGCCGGACGGGCCGATGCCGCAGACGAGGGAGCACATCTTGCTGGCGCATCAGGTAGAGGTGCCTGCGATGGTGGTGTTTTTGAACAAGGTAGACGCGATGGAGGACGAGGAGCTACTGGAGCTGGTGGAGCTAGAGGTACGGGAGCTTCTGACGAAGTACGGTTTTCCTGGGGAAGAGATTCCGTTTGTGAGGGGGAGTGCGCTTAGGGCGCTGGAGAGCGACTCGAAGGATCCGAACGCGGCGGAGTATGCGGCGATCAACGAGTTGATGAAGGCGGTGGACAGCTACATACCGACGCCGGAGAGGGCGATAGACAAGCCGTTCCTGATGCCGATAGAGGACGTATTTGGGATCAAGGGGCGCGGGACGGTGGTGACGGGTCGGGTAGAGCGAGGGGCGGTAAAGGTAGGGGAAGAGGTAGAGGTCATAGGGATCAAGGAGACGCGGAAGGTCGTAGTGACGGGCGTCGAGATGTTCAAGAAGCTACTGGATCAAGGGCAGGCTGGGGACAACATCGGGTGTTTGCTGAGGGGGGTAGAGCGGACGGACGTAGAGCGAGGGCAGGTGTTGGCGAAGCCTGGGTCGATCAAGCCGCACACGAGGTTTGCGGGGCAGGTATACGTATTGGGGAAGGAAGAGGGTGGGAGGCACACACCGTTCTTCAACGGGTACCGGCCGCAGTTTTACTTGAGGACGACGGATGTGACCGGGTCGATCAAGCTACCTGAGGGGGTAGAGA
>JAJYNT010000019.1 GCA_021786215.1 Chloroflexota bacterium
AAGGACTCCACCGGATCGGCACTGCCGTAGATCAGCCTTCCCGATTGAGTTGGACATTGGGATAGGATCTCGATAAACGCGAAACCCTTGTGATTGATCGCTTCCTTGAAGGCCGTTGTGATCTGCCGCGGATGAGCCGTGGTCCAGCGGGCCACGTAGGTCGCGCCGGCCGCCTTGGCCACCTCACAGGCATCGAAGGGGAACTCGGCGTTCCCTACCGGGGTCGTTTTGGTCGTGGCATGGTGGGGCGTGGTAGGCGCCGTCTGCCCACCCGTCATGCCATAGATGGCGTTGTTCACCATCACGACAGTGATGTCCACATTGCGCCTGGCAGCGTGGATCAGATGGTTCCCCCCTATACCCATGCAATCACCGTCCCCGGCGAACACCATCACCTTTCGCTCGGGTTTTGTCAGCTTCAGCGCCGTCGCTATCGGTATGGCACGCCCGTGCATTGTGTGAATCACGTCGGCATTCATGTACACGGGGATCCAGGCACAACAGCCGATCCCGCTGGCATAAGCCATCTCCTCGGCAATGCCCAGGTCGTCGATGGCCCTCATCAGGGCGGAGAGGATAGTCCCGTCGCCGCATCCCTGGCAGAAGAACAGCGGCAGGGCGCTCTTGCGCAGATACTTCTCAGCTATGGGATGCATCGACGTACCCCCCTTCTATCGCCGCCAGGATTTCCGCGGGCGTGTGGAGCACCCCGCCCAGCTTCGGCAGCGCCACCACATCCGCCTTCCCGTGGGCCGCCCGCTCCACCTCGCGCACTATCTTCCCCACATTCATCTCGGGCACCAGGATCCGCTTGGCGCTGGCGGCGATCTCGGCGATCACCCTGTCCGGGAAAGGCCACACCACCCGAAGCTTCAGCAGACCGGCCTTGATCCCGGCAGCACGGGCCTGCCTCACTGCCTGCATGGACGGCCGCACCGGGCTCCCGTAGGTCACCACCACAACCTCGGCGTCCTCCAGGAGCCGGCTCTCCACATCCAACAGATCCCCGTCGTGCTTCAGGATCTTGTCGCAGATCCGCCGGGTCATCCGGGCGCTCACCTCCGGCACCGTCCCGGCTCTGTTTCCTGAGTCGTCGTGGAGCTGTCCCTCCACCAGCAGTCGGTAGCCTTGATTGAAAGCCGGCATACCATCCAGCAGCAGGCCACCGGGACCAGGCTTGAAGGGCAGATACTGGTCGGGAGGGGTGGATGGCTTCTGGCGCTCCCGCACATCCAGGTCGTCCGGTATCCTCACCTTCTCCCGCGTGTGCCCCACAACCTCGTCGCTCATCACGAAGACGGGCACTCGATACTTCTCTGCCATGTTGAACGCCTTGATCGTGAGATCAAAGGCTTCCTGGGCCGAGGACGGGGCATAGGCGATGATCTCATAGTCGCCGTGGGCGCCATACTTCGCCTGATAGATATCCTGTTGTGCGGGCGCCGTGGGCATCCCCGTCGACGGGCCGCCCCTTTGCACGTCGATGATCACACAGGGTGTTTCGGTAGAGACCGCGTAGCTGAAGCCCTCCTGCATCAGACTGAAACCCGGCCCGGAGGTCCCGGTGCAAGCCTTGACGCCTCCCCACGCCGCACCAATGACAGCGCAAACGGAGGCGATCTCATCCTCCATCTGCATGAAGATCCCGCCGTGGCGGGGAAGCATCTCCGCCATCAACTCCGCGACTTCTGATGCCGGGGTAATGGGGTATCCAGCAAAGAAGCGGCATCCGGCGGCGATGGCGCCACGAACGCTGGCTTCGTTCCCCTGGATCACCAGCAGCTGTTCCATGTGGGGGTCACTCTCCTTTCCTGCCGAAGGCTCGGCAGCACCAAGACAGAAAACAGGTGAGAAATCGCTGTTCTACTGAATGGAACGCGGCCATTCTAGTGGACGCCGGCGCCTGAGTCAACCCGGGCTAGGAGCGTAGCCTGTACAGGCCGTGCCCCATCTCCTCGGAGATCTCCAACGCGGCTCGCCTCACCAACTCCGCATACTGCAGGGCCCTCTCCTCGTTGAACCGGGCGGTCGGACCCGAGACGGTGAGTGCCGCTGCCACCTCCCCTCCCGAATCGAAGATGGGAGCGGAGGCGGAGAACACCATGGATACCCTCTCCTCGTGGCTCGTGGCGAAGCCCTGTTGTCGAATCATAGCAACCTGCCATTCGAGGCTCTCCCTGTCGGCCGCGGACAGGGGGTTCATGGAGTCATCAACGAAGCGAGACAGCAGGGCGGCGCGAACGGAGTTCGGAAGGTGCGCGAGCAGCACCTTCCCCGATGAGCCCAGGTGCAGCGGCACCTGCTCCCCTATCCTTATGACCCTGCGGACCTCAAGGGGACTCTCCACCCTGTCGATGCAGACACAGCGATCGCCGGCCGGAACGTAGAGGCTGACCGTCTCCTTCGTTATGGTGCAGATCGATTCCATGTGAGGTCTCGCCTTTTCCTGGAGATCGACCCTGCTGAGGTAGGCACCGGCGGGTTTGAGGATCTTCGGACCGACGGCGTAGCGCCGAGTGCGCGGGTTCTTCACCACGAGGCCCCGAGCTTCCAGCGAGATCAGGGATCGAAATACCGTGCTCTTGTGAATGCCCAGCTCTCGGCTGATCTCGCTGATGCCCAACTCGGGCCGCTGCGTGGAGAAGCACTCCAGTATCGCCAACGTCCTGTCGACGGCGTCGATAACGTCGGAATCGGAGCCGGTCTGTCTTGATGTTCCGTTCTGTTCATTGGAACGCTGCGTCATGGTGGTACCATTATGGCCACGTTCCAGAGCAGAATCAAGGAGGCAGTCCGAGGCAAACTTGGAGCCAGAACGGACTGAGGATTCCACGATTGGATCAAGTCGGAGCGCATCGCTCTAGCAGCAGGGGCGACCACAAGGATCGTCCCTGCTGCTGTCGATTCTGTTATGGCTTCTTGGCTCCATGCGGATGGTCTGAGTCGTCGTCCGCATGAGAAACTACCGACGATTCGCCGGCGCCAACCCCGTTCGGCGCGACCGGCTCGACTTGAACGACTTCTCCGCCCATGGCGCCGGCCGTCGCCATCCCCCATGATCGCTGAGGCATTAGGCCGAACCGCGCGAGCACTCCGCTCAGGTCATCCAGGTAGCTGTACACCACCGGCACGAACACCAGGGTCAACAGCGTCGACGTCAGTAGACCGCCCACCAACACCGTCGCCATCGGAGACCGATCCTCGGAGCCGGCCCCTATCTTGACCGCGAGTGGCAGCATCGCGAAGGTCATGGTGGAGGTGGTCATCAGAATGGGTCGCAGCCTGGTCCGGCCGGCTTCCCGCAGTGCCTCAAGCCGTTCATAACCACGATTACGAAGGGTGTTGGTGTAGTCCACCAACAGAATGGCATTCTTGGCCACCAGGCCGATCAGCATGATCAGCCCCATGAACGAGTACATATTCAGGGTGTTCCCCGTCAGCGTCAGTGCCCCCAGGGCTCCAACCGTGGCGAGGGGCAGGCTCAGGATAACCGCGAGCGGATAGAGCAGCGACTCGTAGAGGGACGCCGTCAGCATGAAGATGAACACCGCGGAGAGAGCGAAAGCGCTCACCAGAGGACCGAACGCCTGGCTCTGCTGCTGAACGGCCCCACCGAAGGTGTAGAAGTAGCCGGCGGGGATCCCCATCTGACTCATCGCCTTCTGAATCTCCGCCGTTGCCTGGCTCAGCGGTAACCCGGAGACGTTGGCGCTCACCGTCACCTCGAGCAGACGGTTCTGGTCCTGCAACTGAGCGGGTTCGGTAGCCGAGACCACCTGGGCCACCTGACCCACATCGATTATGGAGCCCGAGGGTGTTGTCAGGGGCAGACTCGCTATCTGCGTCCTGTTCATGGAGTCCCCACCAGCCACCTGCACCACGATAGGAGTCTGCACGGTGCTGCCGTTTGGACGAAGATTGCTCGCGGTGACACCGGCGACGGCGGCCCGGACCGTGTTGCCTATCTGATCGGCGGTAACCCCGTATTCCGCGGCTTTCGCTCGGTCCACCTGTATACCCAGCTCGGGTACGGTGGTGGAGGCTTCGTTTCTGACATCCACGACTCCCGGCAGCTTCTGGATTACCGCTGTGGCGTTGGCGGCCAACTGATTCAATGTATTGATATCCTGGCCCTGGAACGCGATCTGGACGAAGTTCGCGCCCCCACCACCCATGAACATGGCGCTCTGGAGGCGAGTGACGATGGATGCCTGTGGGTACTGGCGAGCCATAGCTCGGACCTTGGCCACGTAGTCGGTGATGGGCGGCCGCTGGCCCACGGGCACCAGATCCACCGATATCTGTCCACTGTTGGTATTGCCCGCTCCGAAAAAGCCGCCCCGGGCTCCGGCGGTGGTGTAGGTCTGGAGGACGCCCGGCATCGCGCGGACCTGGCTGTCCAAAGCGAAAACGATCTTCTCAGTCTGATCCAGCGGTGTGCCGTTAGGGAGTTGAATGTTGACGCTGAACTGTGAGTTGTCCTCTTGCGGACTGAACTCCGTCCCCAGCCAGCCGAGCGGGATAAAGGCCACGCTCAGGGCCAACGCGGCAACACCGATCAGGATAACCAGGGGACGACGCCGCAGTGCCAACCCGATCAGTCGACCGTATCCGTTTCTCAGCCGCTCATAGTTCCGCTCCCAGCCGGCCGAAAAGCGCTGCCATCGATTTCCACCCACCATGCTGGCCAGGCTTTCTTCGGTATCCGCATCTTTCAGCCAACGGGAGGCCAGCAACGGGGTCACCGTGAAGGACACGAACAGCGAGAATAGGGTCGCCGCGACGATCGTCAGCCCGAACTCGATGAAGACCTGGCCCACCACGCCGCCAGTGAAGGCGATAGGGGCATACACAACCACGTCGGTGAGAGTGATAGCCACCGCGGCCAGACCGATCTCCATTCTGCCATCGATGGCCGCCTGCAGAGCCTGCTTCCCCATGGACAGATGTCGGTTGATGTTCTCCAAAACGACGATCGAGTCGTCCACCAGGATACCGGTCAGGAGCGACAGCGCCAGCAGCGAAATCAGATCCAGGCTGAAGCCCATGAAGTACATGACCGTGAAGCTGGAGATCAGAGAGATCGGGATCGCCAGCACCACGATGATCGTGTTGCGGACCTTGTGAAGGAAGAGAAGAAGAACGAGGGCGGGTAGAAGAACGGCCAAGATCAGGTCGTCTTCCACTGCCTGAATAGACTCTCTCGTGAATACTGTCTGGTCGTTTACGACGCTCACCTTCATCCCGGACGGGAGTGAGCTCTCCAACGACGCCAGCTTCTGCTTAACGGCCTCGTCCACGGCCACGATGTTCGCCCCGCTCTGCGCCGTGATGGAGAGTCCCACCGCATCCACACCGTTCAGATGGGTGACCTGGTCGATGGGCGCGAATCCCTCCTGGACGTCGGCCACCTGCTGCAAAGTCAGCGGCAGGCCCCCGGGTCGACTGGCGATAACCAGGTTTCTCAGATCCTCGGCATTCTGGTAGTAGGCATCGGTGCGGACGGCCAGGGTCTTTCCGGCCTCGGTTGTGCTTCCACCGGGAATACTGTCATTTTGAGTAGCGATGGTCTGGCTCAGTTGAGTCAGGGAGACGCCGTACGCCTGCAGCTTGGCCGGATCGATGGTTACGTTGACCTGGGGCACCAGTCCTCCCTGAACCTGAACCGCCGCGACCCCGGGTACCTGCTGCAGGGCCGGCTGAAGCAGGTTGGTGGCGATGGTGTACAGGTCGCTCGGGGACGCGCCGGAAAGGCCCAGGTTCATAATCGGCGAGGAGTTGGGGTTCGCCTTGAAGATCGTCGGGGACTGGATGCCCGACGGAAGCTGTCGCATGATCCTGCTCACGGCCTGGGACACATCGTTTGCCGCCGTGTTCACATCTGTACCGACGGCAAACTGGACCGTCACCCGCGATATCCCCTCCGCGGAGGTGCCATTCATCTGCTGGATACCGTTGACCCCTGATATGGCATTCTCTATCGGAATTGTGACCTGGTTCTCCATATCAAGTGGGGTGGTGCCTGGGTAGCTGACGCTCACCGCCACGAACGGAATTGTCAGGTTCGGCAGTTCCTGAACCGGCAGGCGCGTGTAAGAGATTATCCCCATCAGCACCAGAGCGAGGACGACCATCAACATGGTGACCGGTCGCCGGATCGCCAATCGTGTTGGGTTCACTGAAGACCCCTCCAATACTCTATGCAGCGACGATATAGGTTGCTAGAGACCACATATATGCTCGCCTGCTAGGGTTTCTTGGTCGGCTCGCTCGTGCCCTGGGGTTTGGGCTGTCCAGACTGCCCACCCTGTGATTGCGGTTGGCCGCCCTGCCCACCTGAAGAACCGGGTGTGCCCGACGGTTTGCCTGAACCCGGCGTACCCGAAGGTTTGGCCGAAGTCGGCGTGATGACTCGCACCGCGTCCCCGTCGTTGAGACCGACGTTGCCCGAAACGACGACCGAGTCACCGGGCTTTAACCCACTCACGATCTGAACGTCGGCACCACTGAGGGCACCCTGCACCACCGGCCGCGCCTGGGCCTTGCCGTCGACGACCACGAAGACCACATCCTTGCCGTTGACCTGGGACACTGCCGAAAGAGGGATCATGATCGCATTGTCTATTGGCGCCGGCTTGACCACGACGCTGGCGAACATCCCGGCTCGCAGCTCTCCTTTCGGATCGCTCGGGATGATCTTCATTATGAAGGTGTGGGTCTTCGGATCCGCCGAAGGATAGACGTCCGCGACCTTGGCCTCGAAGGTTTGCCCAGGGAAGGCCGTCACCGTCAGGGTGGCATCCAGGCCGGCCTTCAACATAGGCAGGCGGGACTCCTCAAATGAGACCGGCACGTCGAGATCACTGCCGTTGAGGGCCACGATGGGAGTGCTGGGGGACACCAGAGCCCCGGGAGAAACGAACTTCTGGGTAATCACTCCGTCGAATGGGGCGACGATGGTGGCATACCCCAGTTGCACCTTGGCCGAATCGAGCGCTGCCTGCGCCTGATCCACCGCGGCTCTTGCCGACTGGACGTCCTGAGCCGTGTATGGTTTCTGCTGCAGCGCGAGGGCCTGCTGAGCCTGGTTCACCGCGTCCTGGGCCAGCTGGATGTCGCGGGCTGTGGGATGCTGCAATTGGTCCAGCGCCGCCTGGGCGGAGGCCACGGTGGCCTGCGACTTGTTCACGGCGGCCTGGGCCTGCTGCAGGTCCTGCTGGGTCGGGGTGGCCTTCAGGACGTTCAACTTCGCCACGGCGGCGTTGTAGTTGTTCTGAGCCTGGTCAACCTGAGTCTGCGCGGCCTGCATGGCGGCCGGCGTGGGGTTCTGCAGCGCGCTCAGGTTCTGCTGGGCTGCATCGTAGGCCGACTTCGCCGCGACGTAGGCATCGTACGCGGCGGAGTTGCTGGTCGCCTTCGATGCGGCTAGATTGCCGTTCTGCGCCATCTGGTAGTTGTCTTCCGCTGTGGCCATGGCCTGCTGGGCGTTGTCCAAAGCGACCTGAGCGGCAGCGATCGCAGCAGCTGTGGGATTCTTGAGCTGAGCCTGGTTGTCCTGCGCCGACTTCAGGGCGGACTTGTCGGAGTCCACGGAGGCCTGCGCGGCGGCGATGACATCCTGGGTAGGCCCTGCCTGCACCCGCGCGAGCGCCGCTTGGTTGGATGCCAGGTCGGCCTGGGCCGCGATCAGCGCCGTTTGGGCTGCCTGCACGGACGCGGGAGACGGGTTCTTCAACTGATCGAGCTTCACATTCGCTGCATCCAGGGCAGCCTGGGCCGAGGCGATCGACTCGGGCCGGCCCCCAGCCATAACGGTCGCCAGCTTGGCCTGGGCCGAGGACAGGTTAGCCTGAGCCTGCTGGACGGCCAACTGCAGGGTATCCTGCTGCAGCACGGCTATAGTGTCACCGGCTTTGACCTGGCTGCCCACATCCACGAGCAGCTTGTCCAGCCGGCCGGACACCTGGGGCACGACATTCACCTGAGAGCCCGCTTCCAGGGTTCCGGTATAAGGAAGAGAGAGGTTCAGTTTGCTTTCGGTTGCCGGTGCCGCGGTGACCGGCTTGGCGATCTCACCACCGGGCCCCCTCCCTGGAGCCCCACCCCTGGTTTGGGCTTGAGCAGAGGCCGAGGCGCAACCGACGGTGCCGACCAGCATCAGTATCGCCACAGTATAGCCAACGATTTTCCCCACGGAATGCTCCTTCACATTTCTTTCGCGTGGTGTTCAAGCAAAGGCATACAATATAAGGGAGGTTTCCGACGCAGTCCAGTGACAATTGGCTTCGGCTCGCGCCTTCTCCTAATTGGTAGAGTAGAATGGTTCAGGAAGACGATGGTTAAGAGGCTATTTGATCTTGGTTAAATAGCTGTTAACCCTGCGGTCACGATCGTTGCTGGTGCCCGATACCCTGGCACGCTTTCCGCCGTTACGTCTTCGGGATGGGAACTTACCACCTCCGAAGGGGGAAGTGAAATGGATGAATTGATTGAGACCGTGGTGCCAGGTGGATGGGGACTGGCTATCGGTATCGGAATAGGTGCGGTGCTATTTGCCCGGCGTGGTTTGCGCCCCGCCGCGAAGAGCGCAATCAAAGGCTACCTGGCAGCCGCCGATGGGCTGCGGAGGGCTACTTCGGGAGCCAGAGAGGGGCTCCAGGACATCTACGCGGAAGCAAGAGCCGAGCATCAGGCAACCGCTCAGCCCTAGGAACCCGAACTCGACCAATCAGTTGGCCAGTACTCCACCACAGTGAAGGTGATGTGAACGGTCATGCTGAGCGAAGCGAAGCATCTCCACGTTTCGCCGAGGAGATCCTTCGCTATCGCTCAGGATGGCACCTAATAGGATCTGTGTAGTGGAGCACTATAAGGTGTCACCGACTTGGTGGCAATCGTGGAGATGGGTTTGAACCACGGTGTCACCCGCGGGTTTCACTCGCTGCTGAGTGAGGACGAGGCCGAAGACTATGGCCAGGCCGCCGAACATCAGAGGCCAGGTGAGGCTCTCCCCCAGGAAGGCGTAGGCTAGGAGCGCGCTGATGAGGGGAATCAGGTACTGAAAGGCGGCAGCCCGATCGGCAGAAACCCGCTTGAGAGCATCATTGAAGAGGGCGAAGTTCAGCGCCGTGCAGCCGACCCCCAGGTATAGCACAATGCCGAGGATCGGCCCCGGAAGGGTGAAGAAGCTATCGATACCGCCCTCGGCTGCCGCCAACCCCAGGAGAGGCGGCAAACTCCAGGCACACCCCAGCCAGGTGATCACTATGGGATCCCGACCCAGCATCACCCGACGTCCCCAGGCCGCCTGCATGGCGATCACCACAGCGCAGAGCAAAGCGAAGAAGATGCCTCGAGGGTCCAGCCCATCCCCCGCGAGAGCAGCCGTCACTCCATCCTTGAACAGCACCATGCCCACGCCTGTCAGGGCGATTGCAGCCCCCAACAGCATCCTCCCGGAGCCCGCGGGCCTACGAAGGGCGACAGTGGCCAGAGCAAGCCAGAGCGGACTGGTAGCCGTGATCATGCCCACGACGGACGCCGGCAGGTAGCGAACCGACAGCATGGCCAGGAGCGAGCTGAAGAGAAAGCTGAGCAGGCCGAGGCTTGCCGATGGCCAGGGTCGATGGCGAAACTCCACCACGGCCTGACCGCCCTTACCCCGGAGCAGTATCAATACCCCCAGCGCCAGGAAGGCGATGGAGTCCCGTGCCAGGGCGACCAAGACGGGGGAAAGGTGGACGAGGACTGGCTTGCTGGCTGGGTAGAGAGATCCCCAGAGCACCATCGCCGTGAGCAGTTCCGCGTGGTCGAAGAGACGCCGGCTGGCGAAGGACAAGATGGATCCACCTCACCAGGATCAATTCATGTGGATTGC
>JAJYNT010000021.1 GCA_021786215.1 Chloroflexota bacterium
CACTGGGAGGACATCCTGCCTTGATGCTGTCGGCCGCGATCGCCCTGCCCGAGAACGTCGATGAGGTTGCTTTCGCCGGCCTGCTCATGGGCAAGCCTTACCCCATGGTGGGGGCCAAGACCCTCTCCATGGTCGTGCCCGCCAACGCTGAGTTCATAATCGAGGGTACGGTTCCGCCCAACGAGCGGAGGATCGAGGGACCGTTTGGTGATCACTTCGGCTACTACTCTCGGCAGGCCCCTTTCCCCGTTTTCCACATCCGGCGGATCACCCGCCGTCGCAACGCTGTGTATCCGGCCACCGTGGTGGGGAAGCCACCGCAGGAGGACAAGTATATCGGCGACGCGACCCAGGAGATGGTGGGACCGCTGATGAGGCTGTTGCGGCCGGAGCTGGTCTCCCTCTGGGCCTACTACGAGGCCGGGTTCCACAACCTGTTGGTAGCTTCGGTGAGGGTTCGCTATCGGAGGGAGGCGATCAAGACCGGACTGGCCCTGCTGAGCGAGAGCCAGCTGGCCCTGACCAAGGTTGTGATCCTGGTGGATGCCGACGTCAACCCCAGGGACTTCGACGCGGTGCTTTCCGCTCTGCGGCGCAACTTCGATCCTGAGCGGGACCTCACCGTGATCCCCCGTGCGCCGCTGGACACCCTGGACTTCTCCAGCTTCCGTATGCACCTGGGTTCCAAGATGATCGTGGACGCTACCTCTCCGGTGGATGAGGACGTGGTTGAGAGGGGCGTGGGAAATTCGGGGGAAGGAGATGCCTCGGCCCTCACCCTGACCCTCTCCCAAAGGGAGAGGGAGGAGCTGGTTTCCCAGAGGGAGAGGGGGAGTCAGGTCGACCTCGGGCTTCTCGATTCCCGCATCCTGGGCCGGCGGCTGCTCGGGGGGGCGTTGCTTGTGGTCCAGATCTCCTCGGGCGGTCGAGAGCTGTGCGAGCGGATCCTGCAGGCAGGGGTTCCCGAAGGAGTGAAGATCGTCGCGGTGGTCTCCCGGGACGTGGATCTGGACGACCGAGAGGCGGTGCTGTGGGGTATCTTCACCAGGTTCGACCCTGCCCGAGACGTGGTCTTTGCCCGGGCCGAGTTGCGGGGGATTTGGCCAATCTACCACGGACCCATGGGGATCGATGCCACCTTCAAGGAGGGCTATCCGGATCCACTGGAGATGCCCGAGGAGGTGCGGCTGCGGGTATCCCGGCGATGGGGGGAGTACTTCAGCTGATGGCTGAACGCTTACGTTTGTTGCTCGATTCCATCAAGTTCGAGCACTCCATCTTCGCTCTGCCCTTCGCCTATCTGGGAATGGTGCTGGCGGGCCGGGGTTTCCCCTCCTGGGAGAAGATACTCTGGATCACCGTGGCCATGGTGGGCGCACGCACCCTGGCCATGGCTTCCAATCGAGTCGTGGATGCCCATTACGACGCCCTCAATCCCCGGACGGCCGGCCGGGCGATCCCCAAGGGACTCCTCTCCCGTATCGACATGGTGGTGATGTCGGCGGTGGGCCTCGTCGCCATGTTCTTCGCCGCGTGGATGCTCAATCCACTCTGCTTTCAGTTGGCTCCGCTGGCGGTGGTGGTGCTGGTGGGATACTCCTGGACGAAGCGATTTACCTGGATGTCCCATGCCGTTCTGGGTCTGGCTGATGGCCTCGCCCCGGCGGGGGGATGGATCGCCGTGTCCGCGTCCATGGATCTGCCGGCGATACTGTTGACCCTGGCGGTGGCTCTTTGGATTGGGGGCTTCGATCTGATCTACGCCTGCCAGGACGTCGACTTCGATCGCCGCTTCCAGCTTCACTCCGTGCCCGCCCGTTTCGGTGTTGCCACCGCTCTCTGGGCCTCGGCGGTGACCCACGCCCTCACGGTGCTGGTGCTGGCCCTGGTGGGTGCGATCCTGGGTCTCGGGATCCTCTACTGGGTCGGCCTGCTGCTGGCGACGGCCCTGCTCATTTACGAGCATTACCTCGTGAGACCCGACGACCTCTCCAAGCTGAGTGTTGCCTTCTTTAACCTCAACGGCTACGTGGCGGTCATAGTCTTCGTGTTCACGGTAGGTGGGCTGTATGTGTAGCGAATCCCGGCTCCCCGTGGTCGTGGGGATCTCCGGCGCAAGTGGCGCGATGCTGGCGAGGCAAACGATCCTGCGGCTGGGGAAGGCCGGATACCCCATCGTGGCCACTTGCTCTCGAGCAGGGCAGCGAGTGTGGCGGGAAGAGATGGATGAGCCGTTCGAATCCTTCGTTCAGCGTTGCCGGGCCGATTTCGCTCTGGAGGCACTGGATGTGGAGGACATCGGCGCCAGCATCGCGAGTGGCCGGCGGCTCACCCTGGGGATGCTGGTGGTGCCCTGCTCCATGGATACCCTCTCCGCCATTGCCACCGGCCGTTCGACCAACCTGCTGGAGCGGGCGGCCGATGTGACGCTGAAGGAGGGACGTACCTTGACGTTGGTCCCTCGCGAGAGTCCCCTGTCGGCGATTCATCTGGAAAACCTGTGGAAGCTGGCCCAGTTGGGTGTTCGAATAGTTCTCCCTGTGCCTGCCTTCTATCGGCGGCCCTCGTCGCTGGAGGAGGTGGTGGATGACGTGGCCTGCAGGGCCATCGGAACTTTGGGTATTCAGAATTTGTCGGAGGAGTTGGAGTGAGTGCGCGGTATCTGTACCTGGCCCTGGCAGTCTTGATCCCTGGCATAGCGTTGCTGGGTTGTGGACAACCCTCTCCCGCGGCTAGGGAGCCTCTGTCCCTGAAGGTGGGTGTCTTGCCAATCGTCGACGCGCTGCCCATGTACGTTGCGGAGCAGGAGGGCTACTTCAAGGCGCAGAACGTCCATGTGGATCTGCAGCTATTCCCCAGTGCCCTGGAGCGGGACTCCGCCTTCGTGGCTGGTCAGATCGACGGCGAGTTGAACGATCCCATCTCTGCTGGACTGCTGAACAAGGATGGGGAGAAGGCAAAGATCGTTCGTATGGCCTACAAGGGCAATCCCTCCATGGCGATGATGGTGGTGCTGGCCTCACCTACCTCCAAGATCGCCTCCCCTAAGGATCTGAAGGGGGTGCCCATCGGCATCTCCAAGAACAGTATTATCGAGTACGCCACCGACCGGCTCCTGGAGGGTGCCGGCCTTGCGCCCTCGGAGATCGAGGAGACCGAGGTAACCAAGATACCGGTGCGGGCGGAGATGCTGGACAAAGGGCAGCTTCAGGCTGCCACCTTGCCCGAGCCCTTGGCCTCTCTGGCCGAGCAGCAGGGAGCCCGCCGGATCATCGACGACAGCAAGACCGGCATAGGCCAATCGGAGATCACCTTCCGTCAGGATGTGGTGACCAAGAACCCGGAGGCGATCCGGCGCTTCCTGGCGGCCTACGAACAGGGGGTCACGGCGATCAACAGCTCACCCAACAAGTACCGCGATCTGATGGTGGACAAGGCCAAGGTGCCGGACTCCCTGAAGAGCAGCTTCAAGGTGCCTCAGTTTTCCAAGGGGCAGTTGCCGGCCCGCGCGAAGATCGACGACGTGATGAAATGGATGGTGGAGAAAAAGCTGCTGAAGCAGCCGATCCCCTACGACAAGATGGTCGCCGGGGGCTTTCTGCCCAAGTGAAAAGCGGGACATGATTGAAGTTCGGGACCTCTCGTTCGGCTATGCCAGGCCGGACGAGATCTACAAACAGTTCAATTGGGCCGTGGCTTCGGGGGAATCCTGGGTGGTGCTGGGACCCTCGGGCTGCGGCAAGACCACCCTGGTGTACCTCTTGGCCGGCCTCAGGCGTGCCAGCGCTGGCTCGGTGTGGCTCGAGGGCAGCGAGGTTGTGGCCCCACGAACCTCCACAGGGCTGATCCTCCAGGATCACGGCCTGCTGCCCTGGGCTAAGGCCCGGGATAACGTCGCCCTGGGGCTGAAGATCCGCCGTCAGCCCGAGGCCGAGAGAGAAACGAAGGTGCGCTACTGGCTGGAGAGGCTCGGCATAGACTCCGTGGGCGGCAAGTACCCGGGGCAGCTCTCGGGTGGACAACGGCAGCGGGTAGCCATAGCCCGTACCCTTGCGCTGGAGCCCTCCCTGCTGCTGATGGACGAGCCCTTCTCCTCCCTGGACTCCACGACCCGGGAGGACCTTCAGGAGCTGGTGGCCCAACTATCCTCTGACGGCGGCATGACCACGGTGCTTGTGACCCACGACATCCAGGAGGCGGTTTTCCTGGGCAAGAAGATCTTGATAGTTGGGCGCGCGCCGATCAGCTCATATCTGGTGGTTGAGAACCCCGAGGCACGCCGACCGGGCTATCGCCAAAGCACGGCCTTCTTCGAACGATGCGCGGAGGTGCGGACTGTCACCGCGGAGTTGACGAACCATGGCACGTCGCCGGAGCCGGCATTCGCTCGAAGCCAAACAGGATAGACTGGATGTAGAGGCACCATGAAGGCTAAGCAAATCCTGCTGGCCGCTGCTCTGATCGCCGTTCTCTGGCAGTTGGCCGCCATGGTGGTGAATGCGTCCGTGCTGCCGGGGCCGGGGAGCGCTGTGGTGGCGCTGGTGTACAGCCTTCCCCGCGGTCTGGCTTACCATTTCATGGTGAGCGGCTACCGATTGGTGTTGAGCATGGTCATCGCTACCCTACTTGCGACACCGCTGGGCTTGGCCATCGGCCAGAGCCCCCGATGGAACGACCTGATGTCGCCGATGATATTCCTCACATACCCGGTGCCGAAAATCGTCTTTCTGCCCATCATCATGTTGTTTCTTGGAACAGGCGATAGCTCCAAGGTGTTCATGATCTCGTTGATCCTTTTCTTTCAGATCCTGGTTGTGGTGCGGGATGCCTGCCTTGCGGTGCGGCCCGAACTGGTCCAGTCGGTGCGCTCCCTGGGCGCAAATCGGTTGGATCTGCTTCGCTTCGTCTACCTGCCGGCCTGTCTTCCTTCGGTTCTGACGGCGCTGCGGGTCAGCACCGGCACCGCCATCGCCGTGCTGTTTCTGGCGGAGACCTTCGCTACTCAGTCGGGTCTCGCCTACTTCATCACCGTCGAGGCCTGGGGGAGGATGGACTATCCTGAGATGTACGCCGGGGTGATCGCCATGGCCGTCCTGGGGCTGGTCACCTACCTGTTCCTGGACCGGCTGGAGCGGAGGGTATGTGAGTGGATGGTAGTGAAATGATGGACAAGCCCGCACGCGTGCGGGCGATGTTCGCCCGCATCGTGCCACATTACGACCGAATGAACCGGCTGATGACGGGCGGGATGGACGTGCGCTGGCGCCGTCTTGCGGTTGAGATGAGCTGTCCCCAGGGGACAAGGGCTCTCGACATCGCCACCGGTACCGGCGACCTGGCGCGGGAGATGATCCGTCGAGGGGCTCGTGAGGTTGTCGGTGTGGACTTCTGCGGTCCAATGCTGGAGGCTGCCACGCGGAAGCTGTCGGATCTGCGACCCGCCGTGCAGTTGGTGGCTGGAGATGCCCTGGCGCTCCCCTTCGCCGACGGCAGCTTCGATCGTGTGGTCAACGGATTTCTGCTCCGCAACGTGGCCGATCTACCCCTTGCCTTGAGGGAGATGTCCAGGGTGCTGAGGCCTGGAGGGCTGGTGGTGTGCCTGGAGATCACTCATCCCCCATCCAGGCTGTTCGGTGCGCTGTTCCAGCGCTATTTCTACGGTTTCGTTCCACGACTCGGGGCGTTGGTGTCCGGGGATGCTCAGGCCTATTCCTACCTCCCCAACTCCCTCACCACCTTTCCCGGTGCCCCAAGGCTGGCCGCGATGATGCGCGAAGCCGGGTTTGCTCGGGTCAACTTCCACTATCTCTCCTTCGGAGCCATGGCAATTCACGTCGGAATGAAGGAAAATTAACCCCCGCGTGATCATTTGTAGGGGGTGTCCGCCATGGATCTGGGCCTCAAAGGCAAGGTGGCTATCGTGACCGGTTCGAGTCGTGGCATCGGGCGAGCCATAGCCCTCACGCTGGCCGAGGAGGGCTGCCGTGTGGCCGTCTCCGCACGCCACGAGGAAGCGCTGCAAGAGGTAGCCGAGGCGGCGCGCGCACGGAGCGCCGAACTGCTGGCGGTGCCGGCCGACCTGACTCGTGCGGAGGGGGTGGATCGGTTGGTCCGCGAAGTCGTGGCCGCGTTCGGTTGGGTGGACATCCTGGTGAACAACCTGGGAGGCAGCCGTGGTGGCCAGTTCACCGAGACCTCTGATGAGGAGTTCCGGGAGACCATGGAGCTAAACCTCTTCCCTGCCATACGCTGTTCGCGGGCAGTGGTGCCTCTGATGCAGCAGCAGGGGGGTGGGTCGATAGTGAACATAGCTTCCATTTGGGGACGAGAGGCGGGCGGAAAGATCGCATACAATGTGGCCAAGTCCGCCGAGATCAGCCTGTCCAAGCAGATGGCCCGTGAACTAGCCTCTTTCCGAATACGGGTCAACAGCGTGGCCCCCGGCTCGATCCTGTTCCCCGGCGGCTCTTGGGACCGACGAAAGCAGGCCGACCCTGCCGGCATGGCGGAGTTCGAGCGGCGGGAGTTGCCCTGGGGTTTCGGCCGGCCCGAGGACGTCGCCAACGTGGTGGCGTTCCTGGTCTCCGAGCGAGCCCACCACGTCTCCGGTGCCTGCTGGGTGGTCGACGGGACCCAATCCCTCTCCAATATCTAAGGGCACGGTTCAGTTCAGGATTACGGCAATCCGACTGATGCCTGATTGTCCCACTGCCGGCGATGCCCATGGAGAGAAAGTTGGCACGATTACTGGAACATTGCCCCATATCTCATCCCAGAAAGGACGGTCGAGAGGAGTGCTGGGTCACAAGCGGGTTGTTTTCATTGTTACTTTGCTGGGGATCGTGCTGCTTTCCGCCTGCTCGGGTCTCAGCTCTTCCTCTCCGACTAGCGCACCTACTGAGGTGGCTGGGATGCGGCCGACCGTACCCGTCGGTACCCCTACTCCCACTCCATCGGGGCCTGCCGGTCCCACCGGGCAGTTGGTCATCACGGGTCAGGTGAGAAAGGTGGATGCCGCCACGCGCGTCATCACCTTCGTGGAGCCGGTACACGGGCTCGAGACGGTGACTCTCACCGACAAGACTCAGATCGAGGATGCCGATGGCAGCCAGAAGACGTTCCAAGATATCAAGCCGGGGGTCGTAGTTCAGGTGGCAGGAACGGCCAGTAGCTCCGGCTCGGTGCTGGCCAGCCTGTTTCGGATACTCACCGTTCCGAGTCCGATCCCTCAGCAGTCTTCGGAATCGCGCCTGGCCCCCAGATAACACATAACCTTGACGTGCAGTCCGCACCATGTTGACTCGCGCCTTGTCGGGCGGTACAAAGTGGGACATGTCCGTTTGCAGTATGGAGGTATACCATGCGTATCGTGGTTCCCGACGATTTCCCGTCGGTCTACCAGGGACAGACCGAGTTGGAGCGGCTCGCTCCATACGGGGAGGTGGTGCTGTACGGGGCCAGGGCAGCCGGCAGGCAGGAGTTGATCGATCGGCTGCGAGGCGCGGCCGCGGTGATCAACGTCCGGGCCTACACTCGCTTTGATGCCGAGTTGCTGGCTGCGCTGCCGGAGTTGCGGACCATTGCCATCCTGGGCACCGGGACCGACAACGTGGATCTCGATGCGGCGACCAAGCACGGGGTGGTGGTGACCAATACCCCGGGTGCCTCCACCGTCTCGGTGGCCGAACTGACCTTCGCGTTGATGCTGGCAGCGGCGCGGCACGTGGCGTCGGCGGATCGGGCGGTCCGGGCGGGCAGCTGGCGCCACGTGGAGGGGGTCGAGTTGCGGGGCAAGACCCTCGGGATCGTGGGGCTGGGGGCTATCGGCCAGGAGGTGGCCTCCATGGCGCGGGCCTTCGGGATGAAGGTGGTGGCCTGGAGCCTGACTCCCGACCCGGAGCGTGCCCGGCGGGTGGGGGCGACCCTGGTGGGCCTGGAGGAACTGCTCTCCGTCTCCGACGTCGTCTCCCTGCACCTGCGGGCTTCCGCAAAGACGGCGGGCTTCATCGGCGCCGGGGAGCTGGCCACGATGAAGCCTGGGGCGATCCTGGTGAACACGGCCCGGGGGGCGCTGGTTGACGAGAAGTCGTTGGTGGAGGCCCTAACGTCGGGGCAGTTGGGGGCGGCAGGATTGGACGCATTCGTCCAGGAACCGCTGCCTGCCGATAGCCCATTGGTGAGGCTGGAGAACGTCGTGTTGAGTCCCCACACGGGCTGGGTCACCGCCGAAGCCTCGAGTCGGCTGCGGCGGATGCCCGTGGACAACCTGATCGCCTTTTTCGAGGGCCGGCCAGTAAACGTGGTGAACCCCAAGGTGCTAGTGCTCGGCCACACTGGTTCCGATGTGTAGGGCACGTGGCGCGAGCGAGCACAGCGCCATGGCTCTGCCCCGCCACCCGGTGATCAGGCGGCGAGGGGGCGGCGGCGCACAGGGCGCCGCCCTACATTTCAGGATCACTGTGGCGGTGTACTAAGGCAGCCTGCGCAACCTTCACCAGGGAGAAGACTAACAGGCGGCTCGGTGCCCTCCGTGTCTCGGTGCTCCCCATTCTGTTGGCAGAAGGAGTTGAAGCCGTGGAGATACCAACCTTTAGAGATGTGCTGAAGGCCCAGCGGCAGATCCGGCCCTACCTGGCTAGGACCCCACTGCACCGCTACCCGGCATTGGACCAGCTGATGGGCACGGAGCTGTACGTCAAGCAGGAGAACTATCAGCCGGTTGGCGCTTTCAAGGTCCGCGGAGGCATCAACCTGGTTTCGCAACTCAGCCCAGAGGAGCGGAGGAAAGGTGTCATCGCCGTGTCCACCGGCAACCATGGGCAATCGGTGGCCTACGCTGCCCGACTCTTTGGCGTCCAGGCGCGGATCGTGGTGCCCGAGAGGGCGAATCCGGGGAAGGTGGCCGCGATGCAGGGCATGGGGGCTGAGGTGATCTTCCACGGTGCCAACTTCGACGAGGCCCGGTTGCACTGCGAGACCCTGGCCCGGGAGCAGGGCTGTCGCTACATCCACTCCGGCGACGAGCCATTGTTGATAGCGGGGGTGGCTACCGAGATCCTGGAGATGCTGGAGGAGGAACCCGGCCTGGAGGTGATCTTCGTTCCCATTGGGGGTGGTAGCGGCGCCGCGGGTGCCTGCCTGGTGGCGAAGGCCGTCGATCCCTCTATCCGGGTGATCGGTGTCTCCTCGGAGGCCTCGCCGG
The DNA here is from genome assembly GCA_021786215.1 of Chloroflexota bacterium. The sequence goes on from JAJYNT010000021.1 coordinate 9,203, forward strand.
CCGCCTATCGGTCCTGGCGCCAGGGGAAGCCGGTGGAGGCTCCCAACCGCACCATCGCCGAGGGTCTGGCCACCGGCGCCGGCTTCGCCCTACCCCAGGCGATCCTCCACGAGGGTCTGGCCGACTACCTGCTGGTGAAGGACGAGGAGATCCTGCAGGCCATAGTATGGATGCTCGAAAGAGCCCACACTCTTGCCGAGGGAGCCGGAGCCGCGGCCCTGGCCGGGGCCTACCGTCTCAAGGAGGAGTTGCGGGGCAAGAAGGTCGGGGTGGTGTGCTCGGGTGGCAACATCTCCATGGAGCAGTTGAGGCAAGTCCTCTCCGCGCGGTAGTGGCCTGGCCCCCCGCTTTCGCGGGGGTGACGAAGAAGAGACTATCTGGGGTCAGCTGCTTAGAGCCTATCCGATAACCTTGGCAGCCCGAAAGGTGATATAGGCGCAAGCGAAATGGAGCATTGCCAGGTAGTTCTCGACATCCTTTTCCCACCGGAT
>JAJYNT010000062.1 GCA_021786215.1 Chloroflexota bacterium
CTGGGAAGGGAGCAGCTGGAGCAGATCGTGGAGAAGATGCTGCGCAACCTGCGAGAGCGGCTGGAGGAGCGCTCCATGACCCTGGAGCTGACCGATGCCGCGAGGGATTGGCTGGTGGAGCACGGCTTCGACCGGAACTACGGCGCGCGGCCGCTGCGACGGCTGATCCAGAGGGAGATCGAGAACTCCCTGGCCAGGAAGGTGCTGGCCGAGGAGTGCAAGGAAGGTGACAAGATCACCGTCGACGTGGAGGAGGGTCATCTCTCCTACCAGCGGACACCCGGTGTGAACCCGGTGCCGATCCACGAGACGGTGGCGGCGTAACCAAAAAGCTTAGCGAGGAGGGGCGGGTCCGATCGGGCCCGCCCCCTTTTCTATTGCTCAGGTCGGTAGCGCGGCAGGATCAGCCAGCCCGAACTATCGGAGACACCCGTGGACTGATCCTATGGTCTCCTCTCTCCAAGTATCACACGCCATAAAGGCTTCGGCAGGCCGCGTCGTACTCAGCGTACGAACTCAGTTGCCTGAGCCTCCGTCTCTCGAAGTTGCCATGAACGGTAAGGTTGGGCTCGTATTCTATAGGTGTCAGATCCACGAGGTTGTCGACAAAGCCCCTGCCTGTTCTAGCTCCCCTAACGACATCGACGGCGTGCTCGCTGCCTTGAATATGTCGCTCAATCCAACCGGGTGGCGGATCGGAAGGAAAGACCTTGCGCAGATAGGACGTAAAGCTTTCTCGGATCACCTGTTCGTTGCTATTCTGGGCAATCAAGTGAAGGCTCTTCTTGATGCACGCCTTCGCGGCGGCTACGCTGCTTTCATCTGCCACCATTCCTACCCTCGCCCTCTTCTTGACCTCAAGGACAGCTGTGTGGCCTTGATACTCTCTAACTCGGCCAGCCTCTCTTCGACCGTCTGTGCGCCAGTCAGAGCGGTCACTACTACGAGGTCAATTTCCCTAATGATCGATGCTGCTTCGTTGCCTGTGGCTAGCCGATCTCCGAGCCCGGCCAAGCGTGACCATTCGATCGAGTTCAAGTTAGGGATGGGGAGCCTCCGGAGGTGAGTTGCTTCAAGTTTTAGCGCCCCGCCTCCCATCACTGACGCCATCAATTCCATCGCCGTCACGCACCAGCTACTATTGAGGACAGCTAGCAGTGCGGTCCTACTGATCTGTGCATGATCCTCGATCCATAGAGTAGCGAAGTTGGCGTCGATCAGGACATGATCTGGGGCGTTGAGATATGCTCTTGGATGGAGATTATTGACACGCGGGACAAACAGGTCTGGACGATGCCGCGGGGCGAATGGGGGAAGCATGTACCAGAATCGCGGTGCCAATCGCGTGCTGTTTGGGCCGGCGGTGCTGGCGTTCGTCCTTACTGCGGACATCGCGGGAATAAACTGTGGCCTTTCGATTGATCCAACATTTGTTCTCCCTGCGACCCGAACGTAGCAGGCGAGATCATCCGGCATGAGCTTGTAGAGATTATGCACTGACCTGGAGAGATAGCTTCCATTAGCCTGGTGTGGTTGGAAGTCTTCAGGCAACATGTACTGATCGAGCATCAACGCCCGTCCTCTCAATGTTGAGCTGTCTAGGCTGAAGACGTTGCCCAATTCCGACTGCCTGCGAAGGACTGGAACAGTGCAATCTCTGGGAATACGAATGACGAAGAGTCCGAAAACGGGGTTGGTAGCTACGACTACTTCATCTCCGTCTTCCTCTACCGTATCTACATAGAAGAACTGATTAGCGCCGGTACGCAGCCCCTGACTGACGCCTATGTGCAGGTCAAGTAGAGTGGTCAGTCGTGCTTGTGACGAGCCGGCGAGCCATCTGGCAAGGGCAGCAGGGACCGCCGCTTGGGTCTCCGACGTAAGGTTGACGGAGCTTGCCTCGGTCAGCAGGGTGTTCTCCACATCGTTGAGCCATTTCTGCTTGAGCGCGCTCCGCCATAGGTTGTCCTGACTCTGCCGCAACGGTACCCAACTAGCTGGAATCGGCAGTGATGTGTTGGTGCGGGACTCGGACTGGGACAAGTGCTCAAGTAGATCGACAAAGCTGGCCTCGGGGTGCGTAGCTTGCGGGAAAAGATTGCCCACGATGCTTGCATCGTTCGCGGCCACCCTAGGTATGCGCAGGTGCAGGTACTCCTCATTCCCCTGGGCGAAGGCCGAGCGCCGCCTTTGGATCCGTTCAGCAACCAACAGAGTAGTCTTGATCTGAGCATCACTGAACCAGGCGGCGTGAGCGTCCTCAACCACGTAAGAAATCTTGAACCACCTCAGGAGCATATACTGGATGACCTGAGCGTAGTCTCGGGTGAGCCACGCTTCCGGGACGACCATAGCGAGCTTCCCGCCGACGCGAGTCAGCATCGCGCACAGTATCCAGGAGGGAAGCGCTAGATCGGAGAGCCCAGAGTAACCGGAGATGAGGCTCCTGAACAGCAGCCTGTCCACGGGATCCAAACTGGGGAACAGCTCGACCGATTGCAGCAGTCCGCTGCGGACCTCGACAGCTCCAGGAAGAGTTATCTCACCATCGTGAGTCTTGGAAAGGCTCTGATAGCGAACGTAGGGGGGATTGGTGATAACCAGATCAAAAGACAGCGCCGGCAGCTTGCGCAGAATCTCGGGATCGAAGGCGCTCCCCAACAATACGTGGGGTCGAGGCGAGGTCCAGGGAGCGAATCGATCCTCGGCTGCCTTCTGAGCCAAGGGATCGATCTCGATCCCCACTATCAGTTGCCCACCACCATCGGATTCGGCAGACACGGCTTCGAGCATGTCGCCGTTTCCGGCCATCGGATCGATTACGCATCGAGCGCCCTCGGCAGAAGCGATCGCGGCCAGCAACTTTGCCAAGCGCATCCCGGTATAGTACTGGCCAAGACGTTTCCTTCGATGCGGGTTCCCCGTTCAGTTGCTTCCCCCAAAGGTGTCGAGTATGGCATCGCCAGGCTTGGTCTGACAGCCAATCAGGAGTCCGATGGCCTCGGGAGATATCTTCGTTGGGTAGGAAAAGGCGTTGTACAGCAGACCGGTGCGGGAAGATGGTAAGGGCCTAGAATACAATGCGTTCAGATCTGGGAACTTCTGAGCGTGCGTCACATCCATCACGCTGAAGAATCGCCTCCAGATACTCTTGGTTTGACAGCGCCATTAGCGCATGCGCTGCCGGCTTTGGCAGAACCCGCTTCCTTAGAGCTTACCCTGCCCCATCATACGCTCGCAGTAACGGCTTGTCAGAAGTGGCCAGTTTGGCACGTCTGGTATGCGCTGCAAGGCAAGCGACCTGTCGCGCCGTGAGGGAAGTGGCGTTATCGTGCATTTCGGTCAGAACCATTATATCTGAAAGCTGTGGAAGAAGGATCTTCGGGACTGGGACGGTGAGGATACTGTATCAACCCCATTTTGCGATTCTGCGCTCAACGGTCTTGGCATTACTGTGCGAAACCCTGGGGTCGACCCGCTGCGCAAGCCCTCCACACGAACCACTTGACAGGCTTCAGGATCGTCCATATACTGCGAATAGTTACTATTATTGATACTGGAGACAGAACCATGGTCTCGGTCGAGAAACCCGCCCCCGACTTCCAGGCCAACGCCTTCGCCGAAGGCGGCTACAAGAAGGTCAAGCTCAGCGACTATCTGGGTCGCTGGGTGGTGCTCTTCTTCTACCCTGGCGACTACACCTTCGTTTGCCCCACGGAGCTGACCGACCTGGCAACCCGCTACGAGGAGCTGCGCTCCCTGGGGGTGGAGCTGTTGGCCATCAGCACCGACAGCCACCACGTCCATCGGGCCTGGCAGGAGGCCGAACTCTCCAAGATGGTGCCGGGCGGCCTGCCCTTCCCCATGCTGGCGGACGCCCAGGGGAGGATCGGTACCCTCTACGGTGTCTTCAACGAGGAGGCCGGCGTCGACCTGCGGGGAAGCTTCATCATCGACCCCGACGGTGTCCTCCAGGGGATGGAGATAATGGCCCCCGCCGTGGGTCGTAGCTCCCCGGAGCTGATCCGTCGGATCATGGCCTTCCAGCACGCCCGCGAGACCGGGGAGGTGACCCCTTGCGGCTGGACCCCCGGCCAGGCGACCTTGAAACCGGGCACGGAGCTGGTGGGCAGGGTGTGGGAGGTCTGGAAACCCAAGACCAGCTAGCCTTCGGTCAGGGGTTGGGGACCCCAACCAGGGACGCAGTACGAGTGGGGTCGCGAACCGCCTCCGCCCGTACTGCTTACCAGGGGCTCGCATTCCCAATGTAGCCCAGTGTAGCCCCTTGACGGCCCTCGCGCGCTATCGTAGACTGCGAGTAGTTATTATTACTATGTTGGCGAACCGTAGGCAACCACGCCACGGCGTCGGTCTGTTCCCTACAATTGCCTCTCTAAGGAATGGTGAGGGTCACCGTGCAGCAAGCCAGAGCCCATGGAGCTAAAGGAAGTCAGCAGCGCGAGATCATCCTCGAGGAGTTGCGCAAGCTCAAGTCCCACCCGAGAAGCGACGAGCTGTATCTCCTCGTCCGCCAGAGGCTGCCCCACATCAGCCTGGCGACGGTGTACCGCAATCTCGATCGTCTCCAGCACGAGGGATTGGCCCTGGAGATCTATTGCGGCGATTTCGTCCGCTACGATGGCAACGCGTTGCCCCACGACCACTTCATGTGCCGTGACTGCCGGCGGGTTTGGGATCTAGACCTGGGGCTTGCCGATCCCCCGGAGGCTACCCCGAGACTGGAATCCGGCTTTCAAATCGAGGGACGATACACCATCTACCACGGGCTCTGCGCCGACTGCCGGCAGCAAGAACAAGGTTAAGTTCGACCCACGGCGATCCCAACCCTCGCGCTTCATCTAGCTGGAAACCGTTCATGGAGGACAGGGTGAACGAACTCTTACTGGCACGGATGCAATTCGGAATCACCACGGTGTACCACTTCTTCTTTGTCCCGCTGACCCTGGGTCTATCCATCCTCGTGGCCATCCTAGAGACCCGATACGTCCGCACCGGAGACGTGGTGTACAAGCGAATGGCCCAGTTCTGGGGGAAGCTGTTTCTCATCAACTTTGCCATGGGGGTCGCCACCGGCATCGTCCAGGAGTTCCAGTTCGGCCTGAACTGGTCCAGCTACTCCCGCTTCGTGGGAGACATCTTTGGGGCGCCACTGGCGATCGAAGCCCTCCTGGCTTTCTTCCTGGAATCCACCTTCCTCGGCATCTGGGTCTTCGGATGGGACCGTCTCCCGAGGGGGCTTCATGCCGTGACCATCTGGCTTGTAGCCATCGGATCCAACCTCTCTGCCTTCTGGATCCTGGTGGCCAACTCCTTCATGCAGAACCCGGTCGGATACACCCTGCGAAACGGCCGGGCCGAGATGACCGACTTCCTCGCCCTGGTAACCAACCCGAACCTCGCGACCCAGTATCCCCATGTGCTCGCCGCTGGGCTGTGCACCGGAGCCTTCTTCATGCTGGGGATCAGCGCCTACCGCCTCTGGAAGAAGGACGACGACCAGCAGTTATTCCTTCGCTCCTTCCGAATGGCCGCCGTCGCCGCCGCCGCCGGCACCCTGGTCGTGATCCCGGTGGGCCACGTCCAGGCCCAGCACCTGGTCCAGGCCCAGCCGATGAAGATGGCGGCGGCGGAGGCACTGTGGAACAGCGAGAACCCCGCGGCGCTCTCCCTCTTCACCTGGGGGGACGAAGCCAACCGACGGGACGTCTTCGCGATTCGCGTTAAGCCCTTCCTCTCCCTCCTTTCCTACGGGACAACCAGTGGACAGGTGGAAGGCATCAATCAACTGGAAAGCCAAGCCCAGCAGAAGTACGGCCCTGGAGACTACATCCCGTCGGTGTTCACCGCCTACTGGAGCTTTCGAGCCATGGTGGGAGCCGGTTTCCTGATGCTGCTGGTGGCCTTCTACAGCCTCTACCACTCATGGCGTGGTCGCACCTCCAGCCTACGCCCCAAGGTGCTCAAGGCGCTCGTGCTGGCCATTGCCCTGCCCTATCTAGCGAACTCCACGGGCTGGGTCCTGACTGAGATGGGGCGGCAACCCTGGATCGTGTACGGCCTGATGAAAACGCCCGACGCGGTCTCTCCCACCGTTTCCACGGGGATGGTTCTCTTCTCGGTGGTGGGTTTCACCCTGCTGTACGGCGCTCTAATGGTGGCGGACGGCTACCTGTTGATCAAGTACGCCAAGGGCGAGGGCTCATCAAGCCACGAAGAGCCGGCCCTGTCGAACGCTTACTGACAGCGGAGGCATAAGCATGGATCTGAACGTTCTCTGGTTCGCCCTGATCTCGGTGCTGTTCATCGGTTTCTTCTTCCTGGAGGGCTTCGATTACGGTGTCGGCATGCTGCTGCCCTTCCTGGCTAGGAACGACGGTGACCGCAGGGTGGTCATCAACTCCATCGGCCCCTTCTGGGACGGCAACGAGGTGTGGCTACTGACGGCGGGCGGGGCGATGTTCGCCGCCTTCCCTCACTGGTATGCCACCCTCTTCAGTGGATTCTACCTGGCACTGGTGCTGATGCTGTTCGCCCTGATCCTGCGCGTGGTGGCCTTCGAGTTCCGCAGCAAGGACGATAACCCCACCTGGCGCAGCTTCTGGGATTGGATGATCTTCGCCGGCAGTTTCGTACCGGCGCTCCTCTGGGGTGTGGCCGTCGGAAACCTGATGGCCGGCGTGCCCATCGATGGGAAGATGAACTACGTGGGAGGGTTCTGGAACCTGCTGAACCCCTATGCCCTGCTGGGTGGTCTGGCCTTCGTTTCTCTCTTCCTTCTGCATGGAGCCCTATTCCTGAGCATCAAGACCAGGGAAGGGGTGATGCGCCAGGCCAGGCAGGCATCTTCCCGATTGTGGTTGCCGACGGTGGTCCTCGTGGTGGCCTTTGTCGTCGCCAGCTACTTCGCCACCGATCTCTTCACCAGGGCGATGCTGAACCCCATCCCCCTCGCGCTGTTGGCGGCGATAGCTCTCCTGCTGGCCGGTGTCGTACAGAGAGCCGGTCGCGACGGCTGGGCCTTCATCGGGACCGGTCTCACCATCGCCCTGGCAACGATGATGCTGTTTGTGGGGCTGTTCCCGCGTGTGATGATCTCTACCCTGGACCCACGTTGGAGCTTGACGATTTATAACGCCTCCTCCAGCAGCTACACCCTGCAGGTCATGAGCATCGTCGCGGCGATATTCGTGCCGATCGTTCTGCTATATCAGGGTTGGAGCTACTGGGTATTCCGAGAGCGGGTGGGATAGACAGGTTCGGGGAAACGCGCCCCATGAACATAGATCGTCGACTGCTCAAAGAAGCTGGCGTGGTGCGCCTCTACCTGGCGGCAACTATCGGCCTGGGGTTCCTGGCCGGGTTAGCCACGCTGTTGCAGGCCCTCTACCTGAGTCGGATTACGGCTCAGCTTTTTCTGGAAGGCTACTCCTTCGAGCAGGTGAAGGCGCTTCTGGCTCTCCTGCTGCTGGTGATAGTGGCTCGGGCAGCCCTGGTCGGGGCTCGAGAGATCGCCGCCAACCGGGTCGCGTGCCGGATCAAGCAACGGCTGCGAGAGCGGCTGTTCGACCACATCCTCGCGTTGGGGCCTGCCTTTGCGTCTGGCGAGCGGACCGGGGAGCTGTCCAGCACACTGCAGGAGGGCATCGAGTCGCTGGAGGGCTACTTTGGCCAGTATCTACCAAGCCTCGCCCTGGCGGTCCTGGTGCCGTTCACGATCCTGCTGTTCGTCTTCCCCCTGGATCCGGTCTCGGGGCTGGTGTTCCTGCTGACCGCGCCACTCATCCCGATCTTCATGATCCTGATCGGGCAGAGGGCAGAGACCCTCACTCGGCGGCAGTGGGAGAGTCTCAGTCTGATGAGCGCCCACTTCCTGGACGTACTCCAGGGGATGACGACCCTCAAGCTGTTCGGGCGAAGCCGAGCACAAGTGGAGATTCTCGCCCGGATCAGCGATCGCTTTCGCACCACCACCCTCGCGGTTCTACGGGTGGCATTCCTCTCGGCGCTAACTCTGGAGCTGCTCTCCACCCTGAGCACAGCGATCGTGGCTGTGGAGGTGGGACTGCGACTATTGTATGGCAGCATCTCGTTCGAGCATGCTTTCTTCATCCTGATCGTCGCCCCGGAGTTCTACCTGCCGCTTCGAAACCTGGGGAGCGGTTTCCATGCGGGAATCTCCGGGGGAGCGGCCGCCCGCCGCATCTTCGAGATCCTGAAGGTGCGCGACGGGGAGATGGGGGGACGGGGAGACGGGGCAAGTGATGACTTGCCCCGTCTCCCCGTCCCCCCATCTCCCTACATCAGCTTCGAGAACGTGGAACTGGCCTACGACGGCGGCGAACGGCCCGCGCTGAAAGGGGTCAGCTTTGAGATCGCCCGAGGCGAGCAGGTGGTACTGGCAGGACCCAGCGGCGCGGGCAAGAGCAGCATAGCCCTCCTCCTGTTGGGCTTCCTCCAGCCGGATCATGGACGAGTCCTGGTGGAAGGCAGACCGCTGAGCTATCTGGGGTTAGAGGAGTGGCGCCGGCAGGTGGCCTGGGTGCCGCAGCATCCCCACCTGTTCCACGGGTCGGTGGCCGACAACCTTCGGCTGGCACGCCCCGAGGCTACGCCCGAGCAGTTGATTCGAGCCGCTCGGCTGGCCGGCGCCCACGACTTCATCGAGAAGCTGCCCCTGGGTTACGACACGGTGATCGGAGAGCGGGCAGAGCGGCTGAGCGGGGGCCAAGCTCAACTCCTTGCCATCACCCGGGCGTTCCTGAAGGATGCCCCGTTTCTCATCCTGGACGAGGCGGCATCCCACCTGGATCCGAAGCTGGCAAGCCAACTTCAGGACACCATCGACAGGCTGATGGAAGGGCGCACGGTGCTTGCCATCAGCCACGATCCGATAGCAGCCCGCGGGGCAGACCGGGTCCTGCTGTTGGAGCGGGGCCGGTTGGTGGAGACTCGCGCATCCGTAGGGCGGGGGTTTGTCCCCCTCCGCCGGGCAACCGAAGGCGTCGACAATGTAGGGAGGGGCCCTGTGCCCCTCCGCCAGGCGACTGGGCGACGAGCACCGGTCGGCGGCGCACAGGGCACCGCGCTACAGCGCGAGACCGCGGAGTCGCGCACTGGGTCGTTACTACAAAGCGTCCGCACCCTCCTGCGCATTCTCAAGTTAGCGGCCCCTTTCAAGGGATGGATGGCGCTGGCCGGGCTGCTCGGTTTCGCGACCATAGGCAGCGCCATCGGACTGATGTCCACCGCCGCCTTCTTGATCGCCAGCGCCGCGCTTCATCCCTCCGTGGCGGATCTGGCTGTAGCTATCGTGGGGGTGCGCTTCTTCGGCCTGGCCAGGGGTTTGTTCCGTTACCTGGAGCGCTACCTTTCTCATAGCGTGACCTTCCGTCTCCTCGCCCGACTGCGGGTCTGGTTCTATCAGGCCGTGGAACCCTGGTCACCGGCCTGGCTCATCGAGCAGCGGAGCGGCGACCTGCTGAACCGGATCGTGTCAGACGTGGACACCCTCCAGCACTTCTACGTTCGCGTCATCTCTCCGCCCATGGTAGCTCTGGTGATCGGGGTGACGATGTGGCTATTCATGAGCAGCTTCGACGTTTCACTGGCGCTGGTCCTGACGCTCTTC
>JAJYNT010000128.1 GCA_021786215.1 Chloroflexota bacterium
TCGCGGCGGAAGGCCCGATCTTGCGGCCGACGTTCTGCCTCAGGTGAAGACGCCAACCCTGCTTATCGTCGGGGGAGATGACGAGACGGTGGTGGAGTTGAACCGCCAGGCCCGTAACCTGCTGCCCGGCCAGGCTGAACTGTCCATCATCCCAGGCGCAACACATCTCTTCGAGGAGCCCGGAGCCCTGGAGGAGGTGGCTCGGCTGGCACGCGAGTGGTTCCTTCGCCACCTGCGACCCCAGCAGCTGCGCCGAGCTGCATGACTGGGACCTGCCCGACGATCAGATTACAAATGTAGAGGTGATTTCCGGTTGACGCTGCCCCGGCCGGTGGCTAAACTGCGACCACGTTTGCCGCTTTGACGCCACTATTGAAGTCTGAGGGGGAGTACAACCCTGGACCTCACCATCTCCGTGGTCATGTGCGCGCTGGGGTTGCTGTTCGGTTTCGTGGGGCTCGGTGGGGCCGGTTTTATAACGGCGCTATTGATACTTGTCTTCCACGTTCCCGTCCACCTGGCCTTCGGCACGGGTCTGGGCGCGATGTTCACTACCGCCACCGTGGGTGGCTGGAGCCACCTGCGAGAAGGCAACGTCGACCCGATCGCGGCAGTGCAGGTGGGCCTGGTGGGTATGGTGGGGGCTTACCTGGGTGGTGGTCTGGCGTTGGCAACCGGAGCACAACAGCTGAAGACAATCGCTGCTCTAACCCTGATCGCCAACTCGACGGTGGTCTACTGGAGAACGAGGGCCTCCACTGAAGGGAAGCCGCCGGTAGGGATGAGGTCGCTGATGAGAAGGTGGTGGAGCGAACTACCGCGATCCAGCCTGATCGGCGCCGTATGCGGGTTCGGCTCTGGTTTCCTGAGCATCGGTACCGCACCATGGATCCAGGCCGGGCTCCTTATCCTAAAGGGCACGGATCTTCGGAAGACGGTGGGAACGGCGATGCTGGCCCTTGCACTTATGAGTCTCGCCGGTGCTCTTCGCTTCGCCCAGGGAGGGAATGTGAACCCGGGGTTGCTGGTCAGTGTGGTGCTGGGGCTGTCAACCGGAAGCTTCGTCGGCGCCAAGTTCACCAAGCGCGCGCCACGTCAGTTGATCAGGGTGGCGATGGTTGTAACTCCCATCCTGGCGGGATCCCTGTTGCTCGTGGCCCCTTCTTAGAGCGGATCGCGGGGATCCAACCCGACGCCAACGCGAGATCGGCCCGGGGATTGTCCCCGGGCCGATCTCGCCGTCATTATCATAGCGTCGCCCTGCCTCTGGTCAGCAGGTTCCAGACGAGGATGATGGCAGCGATAACCAGCGCTATCCACACCAGTGCACCCAGATGGGCGAAGAAGAAGCCAACTATCCAAAACACCACCAGGGCGACAACTATGAGCCACAGGATTGCTTCCAGCAGGCCTATCATGGTGACTCCTCCATCGTTGAGGTCGCAGCCCCTTGTAGCCACGAGGTTATCGAGTAAGCACGACTTATGCCATTCGAGAGGCAGACGATTATGGTATACTTGCGCCGCGCCGGCTGGGTGAGTAGCTACGGGAGCATCACTTCTGCTGGCAGGCCGGCACGGGCGCGACTGTATCGCGGTTTTCCCTGGCGCCTCCCAGGGTCGCGTTGCCAGACCAACCCCCGTCGCGACCCGATCCGTGCTCTTCGGTGAACAACATCTCCCGATTACCAGCAGGGGGACCACATGCGAAACTTCCTCAGCATTGCCGACCTGTCGCGAGACGATCTGGGCAGGATCCTGGAGCGGGCCACAACCCTGAAAGAGGAGACACGTCAGGGGCGATGGCGCACCGAGTTGCAATGGAAGACGGTGGCGCTGCTTTTCCAGAAGCCGTCTCTCCGAACCAGGGTCTCCTTCGAGCAGGGCATTCGGCAGTTAGGTGGCCATGCCCTTTACCTTTCGCCGCGTGAGGTTGGCCTGGGCGAGCGCGAGAGCGTTGCCGATGTTGCCAGGGTGTTGAGCCGGTATGTTGACTGCGTCGTGGCCCGGACCAATCGCCATTCCGATCTGGAGATGCTGGCCAGCTACTCCACTGTGCCGGTGGTGAATGCGCTCTCGGACTGGAGCCATCCCTGCCAATGCCTGGCAGATCTCTTGACAGTTCGAGAGAAAAAGGATCGGCTTGCCGGCTCGGTTATGGCCTACATAGGGGATGGCAACAACGTGCTGCATTCCCTCATTCTGGGCGCAGCTAAGGTTGGTCTCAATTTGCGAGTCGCATGTCCACCGGGCTACGAGCCCGACCCCGGGGTGGTGGAATCGGCAGCAGCCGACCGCGAGGCTACCGGAGCTACCCTCTCCATCTTGACAAGTCCTCGCGCTGCCGCCGAGGGTGCCGACGTGTTGTATACGGACGTTTGGACCAGCATGGGCCAGGAGGATGAGTCGCAGCTTCGAAGGCAGGCCTTCGCGGCCTACAGGATAGATGCGGAGCTTCTCCGGTTGGCCAAACCGGATGCCGTGGTGATGCATGACCTGCCGGCGCATCGGGGAGATGAGATCACCGATGAGGTGATGGACGGACCTCAATCGGTGGTGTTCGAGCAGGCAGAGAACCGACTCCATGCCCAGAAGGGACTGCTCTCCTGGTTGTTTGCCGGCTGACGGACGGCCGCTGGAACTGAGAGGTTGGGATGGTCAACCCTTTCACCGCGGCGGGCGGTGCCATATCAAAGGGTGGTGGCGGTAACTCGCGTGCTCCATCCGGGAAGAACTCCGGAAAAGGGAACAGCTCCTTTCAGGAGGCGCTGAAGCGCGGCTCAGCCTATGCCTGGAAGGGGAGATGGGAGGATGCGGTAGAGGAGTACCGCCATGCCCTGGAGTTCTCCCCAGGTGACCTTTCGGCGCGCACCTACCTTGCCATGGCTCTCTACAAGGCCGACCATCTGCAGGAAGCCCGGCAGCTCTACCAGGAGTTGTGGAGAGAGCAGCCCTCCAACCTGTCCATGTTGCTCCGACTGGCCGAGGTTCAGGAGACCATGGGCGATATCAACGCGGCTGTTGCCAGCTACCAGGGTCTGGCAGAGCTCCACACTCTTCGGCGAGCTCCAAACGAAGCCCTCAAGGCGTGGCAAAAGGCGGTGGCGCTGAAACCTGACGATCTTGTCTTGTGGGACGCAACGATGGAGGCCGCGGTCCAGGCTGGGATGATCTCCGGCCTGATGCCCTCCTATCTGGGACTGGCTAGGCAGTTGGCCCTGGAAGGGCGGTTCGAGGAAGCGATAGCTGTGGTGGCGAGAGCTCAGACCTTGGATCCATCCAATCCGCTTGTGCTGCCGCTGCTGGCCTCTATTCGGGGAGCCCTGGCCCATTCATGGCGAGCTACCGCCAGGGGAGAAACCACTACCCCCGATGATCTCGCCAGGTTGATCCCGACTATCCCAGACCTGGGATCGTCTATCTCGGAGACGGCTGATACCGAACCGTCTGCTCCGCTTCCTTCATCTGACGTGGATGCTCTTACCGAGGTTCACGATTCGTCCACAGCTGCCCCGGTTGTGGAACTGACCGAGCCGTTCCAGCACGAGTTGAGGGCGGAGGAGTTTGCGCCCGCGGTGGAAGATGCCAGCGCGCCTGAACCCGAACCCTGTGAAGATGCTAGTGCCGCACGGCCTCTGGAGTCTTTGGGAGAGCTCTCCACGCTGGTCGAGGGGGATTTGGAGAAGTTCCCCCCGTCGGTCGTGGAGCCTTCGGAGGATCTCCCCTCGTTGGACAAGGAGCCCCTTTCGCTGGTCGAGGAGCCTCCGATAGAGGTGGCCTCCTCGCTACTCCAGGAGTTCACCACGGATGAAACTACCTCGGAGGACGCGGCGCCGACGGTCGAAGGGGAAGCGCCCAGTAATTTGTTGCCTGGAGAGGAGTCTTCTGAGGCGGTTCCTGCCGAGGAGCAGCTCGAAGCTCTTACCCTGGATGGAGAGATCGAGGTTGCCGAGCCTGAACTGGAGGAAGCCCCTTCCGCTGAACATTCCCCATCACAGGTCGAGCTGACGGAGGGCGAGGCGTCACAGGTGACGGTCGACCTGAGCCTCCCAAGCGAACGCGCTGTCGAGGCATTCGATGAGGGCACGGATGGCGATGTTGACGAGGAAGGCTCTTCGGGAAATGCCATCGCGGAGCAGTTGGCCGAGCTGGCCGAGGCTCACGAGCAGGTCGAGGAGTTCGAGCAGGCTGCCGAGGCTTACGGGCAGGCGTTGGAACTCTCCCCTCGTTTGCCTCGAGCCCTCCTGGGGATGGCTCGTCTACAGCTGGCGACCGGGGAGCTGGACCTGGCGGAGGAGAGGGTCCGCCTCGTCCTCGAGGCTTCCAGCCCGGAGATGACACCGTCTCAGGGACTTGCCGTGAAGCTGCTGTTGGACATCCTGATTGGGAGGGCTGTATCGGGTGACCTGCAGGCCGCGACCGAAGGCTTGCTCTGGCTTCGCTCCATCCTTCCAGCCGAGCGACTTCAAAGCCCGGATGTGGAGGACAGCGCCGAGGTGATTGCTCAGCTTCTCGGACGGTGCGGCGCCGAGCATCTGGAGGAATTGGCCTCACTGCAACCCGAGCGGCGCGGGGAGGTAGTGCTGACTCTGAGGAAGGCCGAGGAGCTACTGGAAAGCGGACGATTTCGCTCCGCGGCGGACGAGAGCTTCCGGCTGATCGCACACTACCCGGATCTCTTGCCTGCGCAGTCACTCCTCGCCAGGCTTCTGGTGGCTCAGAAGCGGGCTAAGGATGCCCGGGAGCGGTCTCAGCGGCTGTTGAACCTGTATGAGATGAGAGGTGCTCCTCAGCAGGCCCTCGAGGTGCTCCAGTGGAGGGTCTCCAGCGGGGTTGGCGATGGCGCGGATCGTGTTCGTCTGGTACAGTTGCTAAGGGCACAGAATCGTCTGGCCGAGGCCGACTTGGTGGAGATGGGGAGAGACAGGGAATCCAGCACTCGGCGATCGATAATAGGTACCCCGCCGTTGGAAGAACTGCTTCACCTGGCGGAAGCCAGCTTCGCGAGCGGGGATCGTGAGGGGGCGGTTGGCCTGTTGCGCGCTGCCCTGGAAGCCGAGGAAACCGATGAGGTGGCACGTGCTGCCCTGGCTAGGGTCCTCCAGTTGATGGGCGATGAAAGCGGGCGAGGGGAGCTTCTCGAAACCCTGAGCAGGCTTGGCTTGCCCGCGGGGCTGGCGGATTGAGCGCGGAAGAACTGGGGCCAGTCATATGACGAGCTTTATCGAGATGGTGGTGTCGACGCTGTCGCGTATCGACATCCGTGCGGGCATCGACATCCTCATTGTGGCAGTGATTGTCTACTGGATCTTGGCTTTGATCCAGGGGACCACAGCGGTGACCCTTGTGCGGGGCATGGTCACCGTGATACTGCTGGCTGCCATTTTGGGGAACGTGCTGGATCTGGTGGTCCTCAACTGGGTGCTGAGAAATGCCATCCCCGCCCTCCTGGTGTCGATACCGATCCTGTTTCAGCCGGAGTTGCGCCGTGCCCTCGAGCGGTTGGGGCGAACTAGTCGTTTTGTGACCCGGGGCGGGCCCAGCGATGAGGTGGTTCGGGCCATGGAGATGATAGCCGTGGCCAGTCGACGCATGTCCGATCGAAAGTGGGGTGCCCTGATCGTGCTGGAGCGGGAGACCGGACTAGGTGAGTATGTGGACACCGGGGTGGAGATCGATGGCCTGGTCTCGGTGGATTTCCTGCTGTCCATCTTCTTCCCCAATTCGCCCTTTCACGATGGGGCCACGATAATCCGAGGAGATCGGGTGGTTGCCGCGGCTTGCCTCCTTCCCCTGACGGACACCCTTTTCTCCAATCAGCACATGGGAACCAGACATCGCGCGGGGGTTGGGATCACGGAGCGCACCGACGCAATATCCATCATTGTGTCGGAGGAAACGGGCATGATCTCTCTGGCGAACAACGGGAGGATGGTGCGCAATCTAGATGAGTCGAAGCTGAAGAAGGTGTTGCCCGCCCTCTACCGGCCGCCGCGTGCGACCTCCTGGCTCCCCATCTGGCTTAGAAGCCGAATGCCCGCGAGAATACTAAGACGAGAAGAGACGGCTAAGTAGTACCGATGCGCATCAATTTCGGGTTGGCGGCTTTGGCCTTGCTGCTCTCCGTGAGCCTTTGGGTACTGGTGGTCAACGATCAGAATCCGGAGCGAACCGATACGACGGCTTTCGCCATCCCGATCGAGGTGACAAAGGTACCGCCGGGTCTGGTGCTGATGAATACCCTGGAGCCGGTTCGACTCAAGATCCGGGCCCCGAAGGACAGCTGGAACAACTTGCGCTCGTCTAGCTTCCGTGCCTACGTGGATCTTTCGCACCAGGGACCGGGCATTCAATCGGTGTCCGTCCTCGCGGAATGCTCCGATCCACAAGTTGACGTGCTGGAAGTTGTGCCTGCCACGGTTTCCATAAGGCTGGAAGAGATCCAGGAGCGAACCGTTCCGGTCAAGGTGAACTTGGTGGGGAACGTGCCGTTCGGCTACGTGTACGGCACTCCCAAGGTGGATCCGGAGGTGGTGGTGGCTTCTGGACCCGCGAGTTTGGTGCAGAGCGTTCAGGCCGCCTCGGTGGATGTGAGGCTGGACGGCATCACCGTGGAGATCGACTCGGCCTTCCATCCCGTGGCGATAGATTCGACCGGAAACTTGGTGCGAAACATCCAACTGAACCCCCAGACGGTGAAAGTTCAGTTGCCCGTGGATCAACAGGTGAGCTATAAGCAGGTGGGGATTCGACCTACCATCACAGGCACAGTGGCCCAGGGCTACTGGACGGAATCGGTGAGCACCAACCCGTCATCGGTTACCGTGGTGGGCGATCCCAAGACCCTGGCCGGAATCAATTACCTTCAGACGGCCCCCGTCAGTGTCGACGGCGCTACCGCCAGCGTCTCTCAAGATGTAGGGCTCTCGATCCCCGGTGGGGTCTCTCTTGTGCAACAGCAATCCATAAAGGTGCAGGTGACCGTGTCACCGCTGCAGACCAGCCAGGTGGTAATGGTTGCTCCGCACATCATCAACGTCGCTTCTGGCCTTCAGGTGATGGCCGCCCCGGCTTCCATAGAGGTTACCCTCCAGGGACCGGCACCGATCATGCAGAAGCTCTCGGTGAATGACCTGTCCGTGACGGTGGATGCCAACGGGCTGGGACCGGGTGTGCAGAGTGTGAAACCGAGTGTGAGTACCCCCTCAACTGTGAGCGTTGTCTCGGTGAAACCGGATACGGTCAGCTTCGAGTTGGCTGCGCCAACGACCCCAACCCCGACTCCCACTCCGGCGCCGCCACACTCCTCCGAGACGGGCACTCCACCGGCGGCCACTCCTACTCCAGGGACGGCACGATAAAGCCATGGCGAAGCCGATTGTCGCGATAGTCGGGCGTCCCAACGTCGGGAAGTCGACCCTCTTCAATAAGCTGGTGGGGGAGCGGCGTGCCATTGTGGACGAGATCCCCGGCACCACCCGAGACCGGATCTACGGGACGGTCGAGTGGAATGGGATACCCTTCACTCTGGTGGACACCGGCGGGTTGGAGTTCGAGGATGTTGACGAGGTTGCGCGTGGGATCCTCTCCCAGGCCGAGGAAGCCATCGAACGGGCCGACGTAATACTCTTCCTGGTGGATGCCACGGTTGGCCCTTCGTCTGTCGACTTCGATGTGGCAGACCTGCTGCGGCGTACCGACAAGCCGGTGATCCTGGTGGCCAACAAGGCCGACAATCCGGAGCGTACCCTGAGTGCAGTGGAGTTCTACCAGCTGGGAATGGGCGAGCCAATAGCCGTGTCTGCCATCCACGGCTACGGAACCGGGGACCTTCTGGATGAGGTTGTTCACGACTTCTCCAAGGGAGCCGAGGAGATCGAAGAGGAGGCCGACGTTCGGTTGTCTATCGTCGGACGGCCCAACGTCGGCAAGTCATCCCTGGTGAATGCTCTGGCCGGGGAGACCCGCGTGATGGTCAGCCAGATGCCGGGCACCACTCGCGATGCCATCGATACCCTGATCCGTTACAAAGGCAAGTCGGTCCTGCTTGTGGATACGGCAGGGATCCGGAGACGGGGCCGGATCGAGCGTGGCATCGAGAAGTACAGTGTACTTCGAGCGGTCCAGGCGGTGGAGCGATGCGACGTGGCTGCGCTGGTGATCGATGCCGAGGAGGGGGTGACGGCGCAGGATGCCCACGTCGCCGGCTACGTCCTGGATGCCGCAAAGGGAATGATGCTGGTGGTGAACAAGTGGGACCTGGTGACGAAGGGTCCAACCACCACCCAGGATTACACTCGCCAGGTTCGGCAGGCCTTCCGGTTCATGGATTACGTCCCACTGCTGTTCACCTCCGCGTTGACTAAGCAGAGGGTTACGAAAATAGTGGAGATGGCGCTGGCCATTGCCGAGGAACGGAAGAAGAGGGTGCCCACCGCGACAATCAACGACGCGATGCAGGAGGCCTTCGCTCATCATCCTCCGCCCTCGGCACGAGGCAGGGCACTCAAACTGCTGTACGTCACTCAAGCAGGGATAGAGCCCCCGACCTTTGTGTTTTTCGTCAACGATCCGAAGATCGTTCACTTCTCCTACATGAGATACCTGGAGAACGAGATTCGGGCTCGATTTGGGTTTGATGGAACAGCCATCCGGATGGTGTTCAAGCCTCGAGGTGAAAGGGAGTAGGAGACTTCAGGAGGGGCAGCTGCCCCCGGCGTGGCATTTCGTCCTCTCCTATCACTTTCTTAATATTATCCTAGTAGAAATGCGTTACAATATGGCTGTCGGTTAGTGACAACCCTCTCCCATGGGAGGTGAGTGGATGAGTGCGGGAAACACAATCAAGACAGTTTTTCTCCTGACTCTGCTGACGGTGCTGTTCATTCTGGTGGGTGATGCCATTGGGGGCCGAGGCGGGATGCTGATGGCCTTCATGCTGGCGATGGTGATGAATTTCGCCTCCTACTGGTTCTCGGACAAGATCGCCTTGCAGATGGCCGGCGCCAGGGAGGTCTCCGAGCAGGAAGAGCCGGATCTTCATCGCCTGGTGCAGGAGCTGGCAACCTACGCTCGGCTTCCGAAACCGAGGGTGTACATAATCCAGAACGACTCCCCCAACGCCTTCGCTACCGGTCGCGATCCTCAGCACGCCGCCGTGGCTGTGACCACCGGCATAATGAGGATCTTGAACCGAAGCGAGCTGGCGGGCGTGCTATCCCACGAGTTGGGTCACGTGAAGAACCGCGATACCCTGATCGCAACCATGGTCGCTGCTATCGCGGGAGCCATCACCATGCTGGCTCAGATGGCTCAGTGGGCTATGATGTTCGGCGGCTTCGGTGGCAGGGACGATAGGGAAGGGAACAGCCTGGGTGGTTTGGCTGGCGGGCTGCTGATGATTATCCTGGCGCCGATCGCGGCCACGATAATTCAGCTGGCCATCTCCAGGGCTCGAGAGTACGAGGCCGACGCCACCGGCGCCCGGATCATGGGGGACCCGAATGCCCTGGCCAATGCCCTCGAGAAGCTGGAGATGGGGGTC
>JAJYNT010000380.1 GCA_021786215.1 Chloroflexota bacterium
GGGGAGCAGTACGAGGAGGGGGCGGCCACTGCCTACGACTACAAGGATATCCAAGAGCTTCTGCCCGATTGGCATCCGTCGGAACTGAAGCAGTTGGTAATCGTTCCTGAAGGAGCCCGTCTCCAGCAGGGAGCCACCTACTTCGACCTGCGCAATCCCCAGCGTGGCGAATTCAAGGCCAGGGGAGACATGGTGGCGCCCTCCGATAGCCGTTTGGTACCCAAGGATAGGACGGGGTACGATCTGTGGAACAAACTAGTGTCCCAGGGGGCAAGAAGGTAACAAACCACCATTCCCTCAAACATTCCCGCGGGAAAAGACGAGCGAGGGACTCTGGATCGCGCTATTAGCATCCCAGTAGATGCCTGTCTTGTCCAGATCTGCTTGAAAAGTGTGGTGGGGCCGCGGCGGTTACTACCGCGTTGGGCGCACGCGATGGCTAGACAGAGGTAGAGGAATAGCGCCGTGCCTCATTGACAACCCACTCGTCAAGGATCTCCTTCTTGAAGCGCCACGAGCTGCCTACCTTGAAGCCAGGGATCTTGCCCTGGGCTGCGTACCTGTATACGGTGATGGGGTTCAGCTTCAGGTACGCTGCAACCTCTTTGACTGTCATCATCCGCTCCACAGGATCTACCTCCCCTATCAACTCATCCTCCCTGATATATCGTGCCTAGTGGATGTTGGCCAGGGCATAATAGTCTATATAGTGCTTGCATGCAAGTACAAGATGTCAGGCGCGCAGCCCGAGGCCACCACCTGTTCAGTCCGCTCCTGGAAGGCGAGCGCAGTCCTAAACAACAACAGGACTAACCGGGATGAATGCAGACGTGCAAAGCTGCGCAAAACAATAGCGAACCGAGGTTTGCCTTGACAAGGCAAAGCGGGGTAACTAAGATGCCGTTAGTTTAGCATTTTGTGGTATGGCTTACAATACCTTGAAGTGCCCTTATTGCGCGCATGATCAAACGAAGGTCGTAGACAAGCGAGATCTCACGGCCGGTGCTACGCGGCGCCGCAGGTTGTGCACGCGATGCGGCCGGCGGTTCAGCACATATGAGCAGGCTGAGGTAGCCAGTCTGGTCGTGGTGAAGAAAGACGGCCGTCGCGAGCTGTTCGATCGTGGCAAGCTGCGTGCGGGCCTCCAGAAGGCTTGCGAGAAGCGGGCCATCAGCTCCGAGGCCGTCGAGTCGCTGGTCGATGAGGTGGAGGCCGCGTGCCGTTCTCGTGATGGCATCGAGGTTCCCAGCAGCGTCATCGGCGAATTGGTAATGAACAAGCTCCGGGTCATGGACAAGATCGCCTACATCCGTTTCGCCTCGGTCTATCGAGCGTTCGCGGACCTGCAGTCCTTCGAAGAAGAACTCCACACCCTCCTGAAGGCTCGCTGATGGCCACAGCTGCCGGAACTCGCGCCGCAAGCTGGATGATGGGGGGCGGCGCCGCGGCATCGGCTCTGGGCGCAATCCTCTTGTTGTTGGCAAGTCTAAACAGTCTCTTCGGTGTTGCCGCTCTAGGGACCGACTCCTTTCGAGAACTTGGGATGATGGCCGGCGGTGGGCTGGTGGTCCTGGGGGCCCTCGTGGCGATGCTGGGAATGACCATGTACGTGTTCACTCCGGCCTTCTCTCGGGATGGCAGCGCTCTCAGGGACTACGGTTCTCATCGGGTGGTGCTGGCCTGCACTGCCCTGTCCGTCCTGCTGGGCAACCTGCTGGCTGCCCTCTACTTCTTCGTGTTGCCTCGTTTCCTTCCGGAGCCCATGGTGCAGGAGTATGTGACGGGCCGAATTCTCTCGCCGGAGGGCATTGCAGTATCCGCGGTGTCCCTGGACGTCGCTCTTCTGGCTGTTGTCTATCTGCGAATCGTCCGGCCGGGGGCGATTTCTTGGCAGACCATGGGGCTTGGTGTCCGTGGTCTGCCGGGCAGACTCCTCCTGGGTTTCCTCTACGGACTGCTTCTCTTCGGGGTGAGCAGCCTCATACAGCTTCTGTTGGATCAGTTAGGGGTTCACCAGACCCAGGGAGCGCTGTTCCAATCGGTGGCCCGAGCAAGACCCGAGCAGTTCGCGTTGGTGTTGCTGGCTGGTGCCGTCGTGGCTCCCATAGTGGAAGAGATCTACTTTCGAGGATATGTATTTCGTGCCTATCTGGACCAGAAAGGGATCTGGCAGGCTCTCCTGTTCAGTTCGGGTCTGTTTGCTCTGGTTCACCTGGATCTAGCCGCCCTGATTCCCATCTTCGTGGTTGGAGTGATGCTGTCCCTGCTCTATTACCGAACACACAGCATCATCCCCGGGATCGCCGCCCACGCCGTCAACAACGCGATCGCTTTCCTTCTTCTCTACCTGGGACTCTCCTGATCGCGTTCCGAGTCCCCCCTCTCCTTCTGAGCCTCCCCCTCACCCTGGCACCAAGAGTGCACACTCTCCTTGCGGAGTGCCCTCGAGTAGCGGTCCGGTGTTGAGTAAACGAATGGCAGCAATCAGTAATAGCTCCGCTTCCCGATGGAGGCACCTGATCTCGATCTGCGCTGCGCTTCCCGATGTCATAGACTTGGAACATCTGCTGCAATGGGCAGTTCGGGAGACGGCGACCTTCTTCGATGTGGAGCACTGTGCCGTCTTCGTGAAACGGGATGGTGGACTGATTCCCGCTGCCTGGGCGGGCTTTCCCCAACGACCTCCTTCTGGACTTGCCATCGACTCCGTCCGGGGCCTGCGCGACCACCTGGATCGCCTTCTGGCGCCGGGTAGCTGTCGCCGTTTCATGAGCGCGGACATTCGGACAAAAGCTCGCTTCGTCGGCTATCTGGTTGTCTGCTCTGAAGCGGAGGGCCTGCCTCCTTTCAATCGCGACGATCGCGAGATGCTGAAGTTGATCGTCCACCGACTGGCCGTCAGCGTTGCCGGGATCGATGCCATGGAGAGTGCTCGTGGTCAGCAGGAGGCGCTGGCCAGGATAGCCGCTGCCCTGGCAGGAGAGGTGGAGGTGCGAGAGGTCGCCCAAACAGCCGCCAGCCTCGCCGTACAGGAACTGGGGGCCAACGGTGTGATGGTGTGGATCGCTCATCTTGAGGAGCGAGAGTTGGAACTTCTGGCCAGCAAAGGATTTGACGAGAAGGTAGCCAACGAGGTCAGGAAACTCTCCTTCGATGCGCCCACCCTCGCGTCTCTGACGGCTACCACTCGAGAGATCCAGAATGTTGGAAGCATTAAGAAAATGCCGGAGAGTGTGGCGGTCACGAAGAGATTGTTCGCGGCCGCGGGGATGCAGTCAGCGTTTGATGTGCCCCTTCTGGCCCGCGACAGGTTGATGGGGGTGCTGGGCTACGCGAGAAAGACACCGCACCGCTGGGTTCCTGGTGAGAGGCTCTTGTTTAGGACCCTTGCCGATCTGCTGGCCGCGGCCATTTTGAACGCCGAGCTGTACGAGGAGAGCGAGCGCAGACGGTTGTTGGCCGAGGCCGTCATCGATAACTCGCCGGTTGGCATCGCCGTGATAGCAGGGCCCGAGCATCGATACGTGATGGTAAACGCGGCTCGAGAGCGGATGACCGGCGTCCCTCGTGACAGGATGATCGGCCGCACCGTGATGGAGGCCTTCCCGACACTGGCAGGGGGGCCGGTGTTGCCGGTGATAGAACAGGTGTACAGGACTGCCGATAACGTGCTTGTGCCCGACCTCCATTTTGATTTCGGTCCTCCTGTCGGAGAAAGGGATCTCTCCCTCCTGTTTGCCCCTCTGCGTGGACCAGGTGGCCAGGTTGAGGCCGTGATCAGCCTGATGCTGGACATCACCGAACAGCAAGCTTCAAGGCGTCAGCTGGAGGATCTTACCTCCAGACTGAAGGCCTCGAACGAGCAGTTGGTGGAGGCGAGCTTCCGTGCGAAGGAGCTGGCCGTTCTGGCGGAACGTCGTGCCGTTGAGCTTGAGGCAACGATCTCCAACATCGCCGATTCGGTCTTCGTCTGTGACCCCGAGGGGAAGATCACCTACATCAACAGCTCCGGTCTGCAGATGATCGGCGGGCAGCGCCCCGCGGGGCCGCTCACCGTGGTGGACTACATCGCCGCCTTGAAACCACGCACCCTGGATGGAAAGCCGATCAGTCGAGATGATCTGTCGATCTCCAGGGCGTTGCGAGGGGAAGTGGTGCGAGGGACAGAGGAGATCGTCTACGACGCACGGCTGCGGCAAGATCGCTACATCCTGGTCAGTTCGGCTCCCATGCGAGATCCCGATGGGCGCTTCCTCGGTGCGGTGCAGATCCTCAGCGACATCACGCGACTCAAGGAGTTGGATCTGCTGAAGGACCAGTTCATCACAGTTGCCGCACACGAGATCAAGACCCCGGTGACGGCCATAAAGGGTTTTGCCCAGACCCTTGCCAAGGCCCCCGACGCCTGCGCCCCGAGGTATCGGCGGGCTCTGGAGACCATGGTACAGCAGTCCGACCGGATCGACGCCCTGGTACGGGATTTCCTGGACGTGTCCCGCATGCGATGGGGGCGGGTGAAGCTGGTGGCCGAACGGATGAACCTCACCGATCTGGTGGCAGAGGCGGTGGCTCGGCGGGCGTCTCTCTCCCCCCGGCACGAGTTGGCGATAACTCGTGAGGACCCCGTTTGGATCGAGGGGGATCGCGACCGGCTGAACCAGGTGATCGAGAATCTGTTGGACAATGCCGTAAAGTTCTCTCCCGGGGGTGGAAAGATCGAGGTTCAGGTCCGGCGCGAGGAGCAGCGGGCCGTGGTGTCGGTTCGGGATGAGGGAGTAGGCATTCCCAAGGACAGGCAGGCCCACCTCTTCGAACGCTTCTACCGTGCTCACATCGGGACCCCTTTCGACTATGGGGGGCTTGGAGTGGGGCTTTACATCTCCAGGGAGATCGTGCGTCAGCACGGGGGGGAGATGTGGTTCGAGAGCGAGGAGGGAAAGGGCTCAACCTTCTATTTCAGTCTGCCTCTGGCGTCCACTGCTGCATCCGGTTGAGCGCTGCCTCACCGCGAGTGTGTCTCTCCAGCCGGCCCTGTGGTCTCTGCGCTCCGGGCCCCTCGCGGTCTTGTGTGACGTCTCGGCCCTTCACGGCCGAGGCCAATCTCCCCCGCGATGACCCGCGCTCTCCGCTCTCCGCGACTGGTTGACATGCCGGCCGCTCCTTGCTACTTTCAGCGCGAGTCGTGGTTGTCCGCGAGACCATCGGTAGGAGGCGCATGTGTCCCTCAGCGGTGTGCGAGTTCTCGATTTCTCTCGGGTGCTGGCTGGGCCATACTGTTCCATGATGCTGGCGGAGTTGGGGGCCGATGTCCTCAAGGTGGAGGACCCCGCGGGGGGAGACGAAGCCCGTGAATGGCCCCCCTTCGTTCATGGCCAGAGTGGCTACTTCTTCTCCGTCAACCGTAGCAAGCGCAGCATCGCCATCGATCTGAAGAAGGATGAGGGGAAGCGGATCGTCCAAGAGCTGGCGGTGCAATCGGACGTGATACTGGAAAACTTTGCCCCGGGTGTGACCCAGAGGTTGGGGATCGACTACCCTACGCTGGCAGCCCTGAAGCCAGATTTGATCTATTGCTCTATCTCAGGCTTCGGACAGACCGGGCCCTACAGGGACAAGAGGGCATACGATCCCATCCTTCAGGCGATGTCCGGGCTGATGAGCGTCACCGGCTCTCGCGATGGCGAGCCGGTGAAGTGTGGCGTGGCCATCACCGATGTGGCCAGCGCCGTCTTCGCTGCTTTCTCCATTGCCACCAGCCTCTACCGCCGGGAGAAGACCGGCCAGGGGCAGTACATCGATCTGGGAATGCTGGATTGTTCCCTGGCGATGATGACCTTCCAGGCGGCCATCTACCTGTGTGGTTCCGGGGTGCCGGGGCTGTTCGGCTCCGAGAACCCCACTCGTGTGCCGAGCGCCAACTATCGAACCGCCGACGGGCGCTTCCTGCATCTGGTGGTCAACGATCGGCAGTGGCCGAAGTTCTGTGAGTTGTTGGGAGTGCCTCATCTGGCGGATGATCCCGATTTCTCGAGCAACCGAGTTCGAGTAGCCCATCGAGACCAGGTGAACGCCCTGATCACCGAGCAGATGCTCACTCGTGGGACGGAGGAGTGGCTGACCCTCTTCGAAGCCGCGGGGCTGCCCGCGGGGCCGGTGAATAGCTTGGATCAAGTCATAGCAGATCCACAGGTGAAGGCTCGCGAGATGGTCAAGAGCTTTGAGCATCCACTTGCCGGGTTGGTCGAGGCTATCGACATGCCCTTCCGCTTCGCGGATGCGGGCACCCGCATCCGCGGTGCCCCACCACTCTTGGGCCAGCACACCGAGGAGATCCTGAGGGGTTTGCTGGGCTACAGCGGCGAAGAGGTGGAGCGGCTCAAGGCCGAGGGTGTCGTCCGGTAGTCCTGCATCCCAACTCAAGCCACGGTGTGCGTCTGGAGTTGTGGGAGGAGTGAGAGCCGACTTGATTTGTGGGGCTGAGTTGGCGATGATGCAGCTCCTGGATGCCCTGTATCAGACGGGAGTAAAGAGGAGACGACATGAGTGATTTTCCCAGATTCCCGATACCAGACGTGGCGTTGGTGCGGCGTCACTTCACGACCGACCACGTCGAGGATGTTGCCGGAGAGGTTCGCAAGGAATTGGCACGGGTGGGGCTGGCAAGTCGAGTGAAGCCCGGGCAGCGGATAGCCCTGACGGCTGGCAGCCGGGGTGTGACCAACATCGCCGTGATCCTGGGCACCATCGTCGAGGAGCTGAAGAAACTGGATGCCAAGCCCTTCGTTGTGCCTGCCATGGGGAGCCACGGTGGGGCCACGGCTGAGGGACAGGTGGAACTGATCGCCGAGTACGGGATCACCGAGGAAGCCCTGGGAGTCCCGATCCTCTCCTCCATGGAGACGGTGATCCTGGGCGAAACCTGTTACGGGGCCAAGGTTCACATGGACAAGAACGCCTACAATGCCGATGGGGTCATCGTGGTCGGCCGGATCAAGAATCACACCTCGTTTAGAGCTCCCATCGAGAGTGGCCTCTGCAAGATGATGGCTATCGGACTGGGAAAGCAGAAGGGGGCCGAATCGATCCACGACCATGGCTTGCCCCGGAACATCCCCGAGGCCGCCAAGGTCTTCCTGTCCACCGGGAAGATCCTTCTGGGGGTGGGCACGGTGGAGAATGCCTACCACCAGACCTTCAAGATCGTGGCGACACCGCCGGAGAAGATCCCCGAGACCGACATGGAGTACCTGAAGATCGCCAATAAGATGTTGCCCCGGATCCCCTTCGATGCCGCCGACGTGGTTGTGGTCGATTGGATCGGCAAGAACATCTCCGGTACCGGCATGGACATGAATGTTATGGGGATGTGGCGCCGGACAGGCGAAGCCCCCTATCCGCCCATCTTCACTCGGATCGTGGTACTGAATGTACGGCCCGAGTCCCACGGAAACTGCGCCGGATTGGGGGCGGCCGACTTCACTACCCGCAAGCTGGTGAACCAGTGGGATGCTCAGAAGACCTACTGGAACATGCTCACAGGCAACTACCCCGAGGGGGCCAAGATCCCCATGACCTTAGACGACGATGTGGATGCGGTGGAGATCGCACTTCGATCCGCCAAGCCCGAGGGAGGGGTCTTCGAGTTGGTCCGGATCAAGGACACCATGAATCTGGACGAGTTCTACTGCACCGCGGGTCTGCTGGAGCAGTTGAAGGGTGACTCGGAGTACGAGCTGCTGAAGCCGCTGGCTCCCATGCCGCGTGATGCCGAGGGGAACCTCCTCTGGTAAATGGCAGGAAAAGGGGGTTGATGGCAGAGGGTGCTCATCGGAGGTGACGATGGCCGAACATGCGATTGTGATAGATCCCAAAGACAGCGTAGGCGTGGCTCTGGTGGAGTTGGGACCTGGGCAACTCTGCAAGGTGAAGGTTGGCGAAAAACTGCAGACTGTGGAGATTCGAGAGAAGATCCCCTTTGGACACAAGTTTGCCCTTCGCCGGCTCGCCAGGGGTGAGCACATTTTGAAATACGGCGAGGTCATCGGCGAGGCCACGGAGGACATAGAGGCCGGCGCCTGGGTCCACATCCACAACCTCGTCAGCGAGCGGGGCAGGGGACGGACCGAATAGAAATGGGGCGGTAGCCACATCCTCTTGGGCAAAGGGGAGGAGGTCTGAAAGTGAAGTTCTGGGGGTATCCTCGCCCGGATGGTCGGGTGGGGGTGCGCAACCTGGTGGCGGTCATCCCTTCCACCTATTGCGCCAACACTGTGGCCCGGAGGATCGCGGCCCAGGTGCAGGGTTCGGTGGCCCTTACCCATGATGTAGGGTGCAGCCAGATGGGGCTGGACCTGGAGATCACAGCCCGAACGCTGAAGAACCTCGGCAGACATCCCAACGTGGCTGCCGTCCTGGTGGTGGGGCTCGGCTGCGAGCGGCTGACCCCGGTGGAGTTGGCCGAGGGGATAGCCGTCTCGGGCAAAGACGTCGAGATGATCACCATTCAGGGGAGTGGAGGGAGTCTGAGGGCGATTGAGGCCGGTGCCTCCTTAGTTCGCAAGCTCGCGCAGTCTGCCTCCGAGGTCGATCGGGAGCAGTTCGATCTGGGGCATCTGGCCGTAGCCACGGAGTGTGGTGGTACCGACGCCTTCTCCGGCCTCCTGGCGAACCCCGCGGTTGGGATTGCCGTGGATCGGTTGGTCGCAAACGGCGGCACAGCCATGTTCTCGGAGATCAACGAGCTGTTGGGCACCGAGCATCTACTGGCGGCCAGGGCGATCGACGAGGAGGTCAAGCAGCAGATCTACAAGGTGATCGGACTAAGCGAGTCGCGGCTGGCCTGGCAGAGTCAGAACGATCGGACGAAGGAGCGACTGGCGCTTATCTCCACGGGTAACTTCGAAGGGGGCGTTTCAACGCTGGTCGAGAAGGGGCTCGGGGGGATGAAGAAGTCGGGTAGCTCTCCCATAGTGGGCGTGCTGAAGTACGCCGAGCAGTACAGCAGGGCCGGCCTCCATCTGATGGACACGCCCGGCCACGATGCCCAATCCACCAACGGGATGGTTGCGGGCGGCTGCCAGATTGTCCTGTTCACGACGGGACGTGGGACACCTACAGGCCACCCACTGGCGCCGGTGATCAAGATCACAGGCAATTCCCAATCCTATGGAAGAATGTCGGATAACATCGACATCGACGTGGGTGTTGTGCTGGAAGGCAGCGTCGGCCCGCGGGAAGCCGGGGAGGGGATCTTCCGGGAAATCCTTGCGGTGGCCGATGGAAAGCGCACCAAGGCCGAGCTGCTGGGGCACGACGAACTGATGTCGGTGTGGCACCCCTGGCCCGAGCATGAAGCGGCGTACGGTTGCGGGGAGTGGGGGTAGGACCGGACGGGGAGACGGGCGACGGGGAGACAGAAGAGTCTCCCCGTCGCCCGTCTGGACTAGTGCTTCGACACAGTGAAGGTGATGGTTACTGTCATGCTGAGCGAAGCGAAGCATCTCCACATTCCGCCGAGGAGATCCTTCGCTATCGCTCAGG
>JAJYNT010000203.1 GCA_021786215.1 Chloroflexota bacterium
CGAAGTCCAACTGGTGCAGGGCTGGCTCCTCCCTCAACAGGTGGTTGAGGTCCGCGACCCAGCGGGAGAGCTCCGCGTGGGGAGCGAACTGCAGCAGGTGCCAGTCCAAGCTCGCGTCGTGGTTCCACTCCGCCCACTGGCCGAACTCCCCGCCCATGAAGAGCAGCTTCTTGCCGGGCTGGGACCACATATAGCCAAATAGCAGTCGCAAGTTGGCGAACTTCTGCCAGTCATCCCCGGGCATCTTGCCCAGCAGCGAGCTCTTTCCATGGACGACCTCGTCGTGGGAAAGTGGCAGGATGAAGTTTTCCGTGAAGGCGTAGACCATACGGAAGGTCAGTTCATTATGGTGGTGCTTCCTGTAGATGGGATCAAGGGACATGTAGTTCAACGTGTCGTGCATCCACCCCATGTCCCACTTCATGCCGAAGCCCAGGCCACCATCGTGGATCGGTCTGGAAACCTTCGGCCAGGCGGTGGATTCCTCCGCGACGGTCTGGACGTCCGGATGTTCCTTATAGACCTCCTGGTTGAAGCGGTGGAGGAAGTCTATGGCCTCCAGGTTCTCCCGCCCTCCGTATCGGTTTGGAATCCATTCCCCCGCCTTTCGCGAGTAGTCCAGGTATAGCATGGAAGCCACGGCGTCAACCCGCAGGGCGTCGGCGTGATACTTATCCAGCCAGAAGAGGGCGCTGCTCAAGAGGAAGCTGCGGACCTCATCCCTGCCGTAGTTGAAGATGAAGCTGTTCCAGTCGGGATGGAAACCCTTGCGGGGATCGGCGTGCTCGTACAAATGGGTGCCATCGAAATAGCCGAGGGCGAACTCGTCAGTCGGAAAGTGGGAAGGTACCCAATCCAGGATAACGCCGATCTCCTGCTGGTGGAGGTGATCGATCAGATACATGAAGTCCTGGGGGGTGCCGTAGCGACTGGTGGGGGCGAAGTATCCGGTCGTCTGGTAGCCCCACGATCCGTAGAAGGGGTGCTCCATTACCGGAAGGAACTCCACGTGCGTGAAGTTCATTCTCTTGAGGTATTCGGCCAGCCCAGGAGCCATCTCTCGGTAGGTGAGCCACCGGTTGCCCTCCTCCGGCACTCGCATCCAAGAGCCCAGATGGATCTCGTAGATCGCCATGGGGGCGCTCATGGAGTTTCGATCGGAGCAGCGTGCCATCCATTCCCCGTCTCCCCACTCATAATCCAGATCCCAGACAACGGAGGCGGTTCCCGGGGGTATCTGGCTATGGAAGGCAAATGGATCTGCCTTGTCCACCCTGTAACCACCATGCCGCGAGACCAGGTGGTATTTGTAGAGGTCGGACTTCCCTACGGCTGGAACGAAGCCTTCCCAGATCCCCGATTGGCCTCGGGGGCGTAGGGGTGTAGCTGCAGCGGACCAGCCGTTGAAGTCTCCCATCACGCTCAACTCCACGGCGTTGGGCGCCCAGACGGCGAAGTGGCTCCCCTCCCTGCCTTCCACCACCATCGGGTGAGCCCCCAGCTTGTCGTAGAGGCGGTAGTGACTACCCTCATTGAACAGATAGAGGTCGTCCTCGGTCATTAGTGTCGGGCCATGTGCACTCAAGCGGCGGTCTCCATCATGTTCATAACCCCATGTAGCGGAATTGGAACCCAGGTCGGCCGGTTGTTGAGATCGTAGCCCAACTCGTAGATCACCTTCTCCAGTAATAGCGAGTCGAGCAGGATTTGAATATCATCGGGGTCCTGGGGCAGCAGTGGGGAGCCGCCCGCCACGTCCAGATAGACCTTCAAGAAGGTGGAGCCTACCCATCGGTACCAGTAACGTGCCCACAACTGCATCGATGGCCGGTCTTCCCTGCGAACAACTATCCCCTCCGCCTGGCCAAGTATCATGGCGTGTGCAGCGTAGCGGAACGAACTCAGTAAGCCTGCCACATCCTGGAGGGCGGAGCGCTTAATGCGCCTTTGACTCAGGGGACGGGCTGGCTCTCCTTCAAAGTCGATGATCACGAAGTCGCTTCCAGTATGTAGCAATTGTCCAAGGTGATAGTCGCCGTGGATGCGGATACGCATGGCTGAGATCTTGCGTTCCAGGAGAGGTCGGAATCGCTTGATGACTTCACCCTCCAGTTGGAGGAGCCGCAGGGCATCCTCACCCAGGTCCTCCGGCAACTCCTTCATTGCCCTGCTCAGCCTCAGGAAGACCTCGCGAGTACGAACCCGCATGGACTGGTAGATGGAGCGCTGGTACCAGCTGGTGAATGGCTCGGGTCTGAAATCGGGGTTTTCAGGGTCGGAGGCGAGCGCCACATGCATTTCGGCGGTGCGTCTCCCCAGCAACCGCGCCGATTCCAGGTAGGGACCGATCAATTCGACGGCCTGCGGCGGTGGTTGCTGGGCGGCCAGATCGAGAAGTGTCTTTCCCGACGCCGGAGTGGAGACGAAGCGCACCACCTCATCGGGGATCTCCTGGGACGCCAGTACATGCTCGAAGTAGCGGCTCAGGTTGTCCAGGGTGTAGCGCCAGGCGTTCCCCTCATTAGGGACGAAGCCCTCGAGAACTGCTACCGTTGAGGGCTCGCCGCCACGATAGTACTGGATGGAACCTGCCACCGGCGGGGTGTTGGCAAAGCCTCGGTCCTGGAGGAACCTTCCGATCTCCAGTTCCGGATTGATTCCGCTGTCCAGTTTTCTGAAGAACTTCAGTATGAGGCGATCACCGTAAACTACGGACGTGTTGCTCTGCTCTACCCCGAGGATCGACGTTTCCAGGGGCTCACCCCGGTTGCCGCGCAACCGGCTGAAGGATCGCTCTGGAAGAGCCACCAGGGTTCCTTCCGTTCCCCCTAGCCGGCGTTTGCGGGAGATGTCGTTGAGAAGGGCCTCGCGGAAGACCGGTTCGGCCAGTGCATCGCAGAGGACACCTTCCACCCCGGTTGCCTTCACGCGAAGCCGGGAAATAACCGACTTGGGTTCTTCTTCCATGAGTTGTCCTGCTCGATCTCCGGTCACGAAGGTTATTGGCAGGAGGTAGCGATCAGAATCTCCCTCGGTGTAGTCTACCTGCACCAGGGTGATGAAGGCCACTCCGGCGTCGAAGGGGACCGGTATGGCATCCTGGATCTGGGCAGACTTTACGTGGCGAGCCTTCCCTCCGAACCAACGCCGTGCCTGCAAATAGTCAGGTAGAACGCGGGCAATGGCGCTTCTATCTCTCTCTCGGAGAAGGGTCTCCCACGGGCCGGCGACAGCGAGTGTGAAGATCGGGGTCTTCGACTCGCCATCCGGGGATACGCCGAGGGCCGAAATATGCGGTTCCAGGTAGAACCAGTAGAAACTGTGGGGGCCGATGGTGAGGAAGAAAGGTGCGTCCCCGAGCGGGGGGAAGGCCATCCCCCCGAACATCTCCACCGGGACCAGGCCCCGGCATTGGGACAGATCCAGTTCAGCGTACTGCACGAAGCGGGACAGATTGGCTACGACCAGCACCTTCTCTTCGTGATACTGCCGCATGAAAGCCAGCACTTTGCGGTTCTCTGGGTGCAGCAGTTCGCAGCTGCCCCGGGAAAAGGCCTTGTGTCGCTTGCGGAGCGCGATCAATCTCTTCATCCACCAGAGCAGGGAGAAGGGGTTGTTTTGCTGGGTCTGCACCTGGACCGTCTCGTAATGGTACTCGGGATCGACGATGACTGGAAGGTATAGGCGCTGCGGGTTGGCCTCGGAGAAGCCGGCGTTGCGGTCGGAACTCCATTGCATCGGGGTGCGCACGCCGTTGCGGTCGCCCAGAAAGATGTTGTCTCCCATCCCGATCTCATCCCCATAGTAGATCACCGGGGTTCCGGGCAGTGAGAAGAGCAACCCGTTCATCAACTCCATGCGCCGCCGGTTGTTTCCCAACAGCGGTGCCAGCCTTCGACGAATCCCCAGGTTAATCCTGGCCTCTGGGTCCTGGGCGTAGACGCGGTACATATAGTCGCGTTCCTCGTCTGTCACCATCTCCAGGGTCAATTCGTCGTGGTTGCGGAGAAAGAGGGCCCACTGGGAGTTATCTGGGATCGGTGGAGTCTGGGACAGGATGTCGACAATGGGGAACCGATCCTCCATCCGTATGGCCATGAACAGGCGAGGCATCAGCGGAAAGTGGAAAGCCATGTTGGCTTCATCGCCGTCACCGAAGTAGGTGACGGCCTCCTCAGGCCACTGGTTGGCCTCGGCCAGAAGCATTCTGCATTGGAATCGCTGGTCGATGTGGCTTCGCAACTCCTTGAGGAAGGCGTGAGTCTCGGGGAGATTTTCGCAATTGGTCCCTTCCCGCTCATATAGGTAGGGGATGGCATCCAGACGCAGTCCGTCGACACCCATCTGCAACCAGAAATCCATCACCCTGAAAATGGCTTTCCGTACTTGAGGGCTGTCGTAGTTGAGATCTGGCTGGTGGGAGTAGAAGCGATGCCAGTAGTAGGCTTCCGCGATTGGGTCCCAACTCCAGTTGGAGTGCTCGAAGTCCTTGAAGATGATGCGGGCGTCTAGGTAGCTGTCCGGGGTGTCGCTCCAGACGTAGAAGCTTCGGGCGATGGTGCCGGGCTTCGCTTTTCGAGCCTGCTGGAACCATGGGTGCTGATCTGAGGTGTGGTTGCAGACGAGCTCGGTTATCACCCTCAGCCCACGGCGATGGGCCTCTCGCACGAAGACCCGCACGTCCCGCAGCGTCCCATAGGCCGGATTCACGCCCGTATAGTCGGCGATATCGTATCCGTCGTCCCTGAGGGGCGATGGGTAGAAGGGAAGCAGCCAGATCGCCGTGACCCCAAGGTCTTGCAGGTAGTCCAGCTTCTGGGTTAAGCCAGGGAAATCACCGACGCCATCGGCGTTGCTATCGAAGAAGCCGCGGACGATCGTCTCGTAAATGATGGCGTCCTTATACCAGAGCGGGTCGTTCTCCAACTGGGGCTCCTCTTGCGGTTCAGACATCAGCCTCCAACCTCGATTGTCACATGAAGTAGTCGAAATTCATCTCTGTGCGGACCCAGTGCCGGAGAAGGAACAGTTGGGCCGGTACGACGTGGGGATCGACTTCGACGAAATTGCGTGAGCCACGCCACAGGTAGCGGCCATCGCCGAGTAGATCATGCATCTGGTAGCCCTGATCGGGCTCCAGACCCAGGGCTTCCAGGGGTAGCTCGACCCAACCCGACTGGGTGTGGTATGGATCGAGGTTCACGACCACCAGGATCACGTTGGACAGATCCTCGCTGTTCTTGCTGAAGCAGAGTAGCTGGTCGTTATCTACCGGGTGAAAGCGCAGGCTCCAGTCACTCTGTAGGGCGGGATTCTGTCCGCGGATCCGGTTGATTCGCGCGATGAGCTCCTTCAGGCTATCGCGTCTGTCGATATCCCAACTCCTGATCTCGTACTTCTCGGAATTCAGATACTCCTCGCTGCCCGGCTCTCGCGGCCGGTTCTCCATCAACTCGAAGACGGGCCCGTAGATCCCGTAGCTGGCTCCCAGCGTGGCTGCCAGCACCAGTCTGGCCACGAAGGCGGGACGGCCCCCGTACTGGAGGTACTCCGTCAGGATGTCTGGGGTATTGGGCCAGAGGTTGGGACGGAAGTACTCCCTGCGCTCGGTCTGGGTGAGCTCGGTGAAGTACTGAATTAGCTCTTCCTTGTCGTTGCGCCAGGTGAAGTAGCTATAGGACTGGGTGAAGCCTAGCTTGGCGAGCCGGTACATCACCTTCGGTCGGGTGAAAGCCTCGGATAGGAAGATCGTCTCAGGATGCTGTTCTCTCACCTGGGCGATCAGCCATTCCCAGAAGCTGAAGGGCTTGGTGTGGGGATTATCCACCCTGAAGATGTGGACCCCCTGTTCGATCCAGAAGAGCACGATGCTCTTCAGTTCGTCCCAGAGCCCCCGCCAGTGATCGGTTTCGAAGTCGAACGGGTAGATGTCCTCGTACTTCTTGGGAGGGTTTTCCGCGTATTGGATGGTGCCGTCGGGGCGATGCCGGTACCACTCGGGGTGTTCCCGGGTGTATGGA
Organism: Chloroflexota bacterium; assembly: GCA_021786215.1. The sequence continues at coordinate 6,021 of JAJYNT010000203.1, forward strand.
TGGTCCGGCGAGCTCTGGAAGGCGATGTCCAGGGCGATTTCGAGCCCGCGCTTTCGGGCCTCTGCCACAAACCGTCGGAAGTCCTCCAGGGTGCCGAGTTCGGGGTGCACGGCCTTGTGGCCTCCCTCCTCGGCGCCGATAGCCCACGGACTCCCCGGGGAGTTCGGCCCGGGGATGGGGGAGTTGTTCTTGCCCTTCCGATGTGTGTGGCCGATCGGATGGATGGGCGGAAGGTAGAGAACGTCAAATCCCATGGCTGCGACGTACCGGAGCCGCTCCTCGCACTCCTTGAAGGTGGCGTGGCGGCTGGGCTCGCTCGAGCAGGAACGAGGGAACAGCTCGTACCAGCTGCCGAAACGGGCCCTTTCCCGGTCCACCACAACTCCCAGCTCTTTCCCGTAGCTGGTAGAGTGGCTGCGGTCCGGGTAGCGGCTCATCAGATCGAAAAGCTTTGACTCTAAGGCACGGTGGGTTCTGGTCGCCAGACTGTTACGGCCGTTCGGGCCAAGGGCGAAGGCATACTGCTTCAGCGACTCGGCGTCGCTCCCCGAAGCCCTGCCCGCGGCTTCCTCCACCAGCCGTGCACCCACCTGCAGCTCCGTCGAGACCTCTTGTCCTGCCGCAACCTTCTTTTCCAGCTCCCTTCTCCAGCTCTGGAAGTGATCTACCCAGGCCTGGATGGTGTAGCGGTAGCCGCCCAGGCCGGAAACCAGGAACTCACCTCGCCAGCGGTCGTTGACCATCGGCTCCATGAGGGCTTCGATCCACTCCTGATCGCCTTCCCTGCGATGCAGCAGGATGCATGCGACGGCGTCGTGTCCATCGGCGAAGACGTCGGCCTCCACGACCACTTTCTCCCCGACTGTGCGCTTAATGGGGAAACGGCCGCGGTCGACCTCGGGCTTCACATCCTCGATGACGACCCGTCGCGTGCCCTCGTCATTCTGGGGTTGTTCTGAAGCGCTCCTGGCTGCCTGCTCCGGATTGATGCCGATCGACCTTCTCATCGTTGTTCACACCCTGCGAGGGCCACATTCAGTAGTGAAGGATGCAAAGTGTGGGCCTTCGGTTGCCTCACTCTTCCGTCCAAACGTCTTCCCGTATCCAGCAAGTTATGGTAGCCTGGGACCGTCGTCCATGCAACGGAGCCAAGGAGGTTGCGAGGTGTTTAGGGCAGCCGGGGCGGTCCTGATCGCCCTTTTCGTGGCTCTCGTTTCGTCCACTGGCCTGAGCTTCGCTCAGGAGAAATTCGAGTTCAGCGCGGGATTCAAACTGCTCGCCGACCAGATCCCCGATGTGGTGGGCCAACCCCTCGAGAACGAGCATTACGATCCTGCCAGCGGCGATGCCCTTCAAATGACTACCACGGGGATGATGGTCTGGCGCAAGGCCGACAACTGGACGGCCTTCACCGATGGATCCACAAGCTGGGTGAACGGCCCCTATGGGCTCCAGAAAAGAGGGAACGGCGAGCGTTTCAAGTGGGAGGGGTTACCTCCTGTTGTACCCGGCCTACCCCCCGAAAGAGCTGCTGAAGCCCTGGGCTCAGTTCTCTCAAACAGCCTGCTGGTCAGCTGGTATGGTACTCCCTTGACGCCCCTGATGGGAGTGCTGGGTCGCTACAGTGGCGATGAGTTGGCCACGCGGCTGCAGCAGCAAGTCGATGCCTACGCATCCCTCACGAACAAGAAGGTGGTTCCCTGCTACGAGTTGATCGCCGTGGTAGCCCAAGGCAGTGCCGGAACGGACGGCATGTGGCGCCGGAGGGAGGACCACGCGGTGATCGACTCCATGCTGGCACAGGCCAGGGCACACGGATTCCGGCTCATCCTGGACGTACAACTGGGGCAAAGCCGGGTGGAGGACGAGTTGGAGAATCTCCGTCCCTACCTGGTGCAGCCCGACGTCTATCTAGCCCTGGATCCCGAGTTCGACATGGATCCGGGTCAGGCGCCGGGGCAACAAATCGGACACACGGTCTCAGGTGAGGTGAACTACGCCCTCGGTTTTCTCGAAAGCATCGTAAGAGAGAATCAATTGCCCCCCAAGGTGCTCATCGTCCATCAGTTCAGATTGAGCATGCTGCCAGACAAGGAAAAGATCGGAAGGAGCCCTCTTGTGGACCTTGTGCTGGACATGGACGGCTTTGGCCCCCAGTCGGTGAAGCTCGAAAGCTACCAGGCGGTGATGGCGAAGCCTCTACAGTTCGCCGGGATAAAGCTGTTCTACCAGCATGATCCCGACCTGTTCACGCCGGCACAGGTGATGGGGTTGAATCCGGTGCCCTCCGTGGTGATCTACCAGTAGCTCCCCTAGCGCGGCGACGGATGTTGGCAGGGCACCCAGGCTCTCTCCAGCAGCTGATCCATTCTCTTCGTGCCATCATCTGCTGAGGCAGGCAGGTTTCTTGCCTTTGGTCGCCAACAGGAGCGAGGGCACGAAATGAAGATCTCACCTGGGAAACCGTATCCGCGTGGGGCATCTTGGGACGGTCACGGAGTCAATTTCGCCATTTTCTCTGAGAACGCCTTGGCTGTGGAGCTGTGCCTGTTCGACAACCTGGAGGACGAAGAGGAACGAGTCCGCGTCGCTCTCCCCGAGGTCACCGCGCACGTGTGGCACGGCTATCTACCGGGCATCCGTCCGGGGCAGCTGTATGGATACCGAGTGCACGGACCGTTTGCCCCGGAGCAGGGGCATCGTTTCAACCCCTCCAAGCTGCTGATCGATCCATACGCAAGGGCTTTGGCCGGAAGGGTGGACTGGCGGGCTCCTGTTCTTGGATACAACCTGGGGAGCTCACGGGAAGACCTGGAGCCGAACGACGAGGATGACGCGTGGGGCGTCCCGAAAGGGGTGGTGGTGGATGATGCGTTCGACTGGGAGGGCGACAACCCACCACGGATCCCGTGGCAGGACTCCATCATATATGAGGCCCACGTCAGAGGCTTCACCATGCGCCATCCCGATCTGCCCGACGACCTGAGAGGGACGTACGCCGGGTTGGCGTCGCCGGTGGTGCTGGAGTATCTGAAGAGCCTGCAGATAACCGCCCTGGAGCTGCTTCCGGTGCACGCCAAGCTGGACGATAACCTTCTTCTGGAAAAGGGGCTGTGCAACTACTGGGGATACAACACCATCGGCTACTTCGCCCCCGAGGGCAGCTATGCCAGCAAACGGGGGGCAGGCGAGGATGTCGCCGAGTTCAAGACCATGGTGAAGACCCTTCACCGGGCTGGGATCGAGGTGATCCTGGATGTGGTCTACAACCACACCGCCGAGGGGAACCATCTGGGGCCGACCCTCAGCCTGAAGGGGATTGACAACAGCGTCTACTACCGCTTGGTGGAGGATACTCCCCGTTACTACATGGATTACACCGGCACCGGCAACAGCCTCAACGCTCACCATCCCCAG
>JAJYNT010000074.1 GCA_021786215.1 Chloroflexota bacterium
CAGAGTTCTTCCGGGACGCGCCACTGTTCGCCAACCGCTGCGTGCTCTGCCATGGTACACCTCCGTTCGTTCTGGCAGACACGCTGCAAATACCGTTCCGGTTATCGGATAGGCTCTAAGTAAGTAGCAGATAGTCCCTGGGGATGTCCAGAAGGGGCGAAGCCCCTTCTGGCGGGGTCTGGGGAGTGACGGTAGCGAGCGAAGCGTCACTCCCAGAACTATCAAAGACTTCCTGATACCTACCTAGAACACCGGTTCCTGCAGGTAGATCTGGACCGGATCCACGTATGTCAGGGTCTCGCTCTTGGCCAGGGTCCCCGAGGCCACGTCTATAACGGTGCGGTAGAAACGCTCTCCGGCCTCCTCGGGCGTCTCGGAGCCCTCGATGACGGTGCCCGAGTAGAAGTCGACGCTGTCCCTCGCCGTGGCGTAGGTCTTGGGGTTAGCCGTGGCCCACAGGAAAGGAGCGACCACCGATGGGGAGCCTTCCAGCAGGGTTCGACCGGCCACCCCACCCCCTCCCAGCTGGAAAATGACCAGGTTGGCCCCGGAGGCCGCGTATCCGGCGAAGATGGAGAGGTGGCCCATCCAGTTGTCGACGAAGTAGAGTCCTTTCTTCGCGGGACGCTCGGCGTACTTCAAGATCCCCTGGATCTGCGCGGTGCCAGCCTTGTGGATAGCTCCCAGGCTCTTCTCCTCCAGGGAGCTCAGTCCACCCTTGATGTTGGCGGGAACCGGGTTGACGCTGCGAATGTCCTGCCCCGTGGCCTTGGCTCTCTCCTCCTGAACCCGCGCCGCCTCCAGGATCGCCTGCCCCACCTCGGGGGTAGCAGCTCGACGAGCCAGGGTCTGCTCGGCCCCGATGATCTCTGTGGTCTCTCCAAACATCGCCGTGCCGCCTGCCGCCGCGACCTTGTCGTAGAGATAGCCCACAGCGGGGTTGCCGGCCAGGCCGGAGGTGGTGTCGGAATAGCCGCACTTGACCCCCAGGCAGAGATGCTCGTCGCCCACCGGCTCGCGGCGTAGCTTCGATGCATCGTATACCAACTCCCTGGCCAACTGTATTCCCTTCACTATGGCGCCGTAGGTGCCGCCCTCTTTCGCGGGGTCCAGCAGCTCAACTCGCTTTCCGCTGGAGGCGATCTCGTCGGCCAGGCGCTCGGCCGCCAGCTCGGGGTAGCCCACGCCGGGGCTCGCCGCGTGCAGTATCACCGAGGCAACGTTGGGGTTTCGCCCCAGGCCGATCAGCACCCGGGCGATGGTCTCCCGATCGTTGGCCGTTCGGCCGGAGCCGTGATCCGAACTGGCGAAGCTTCGGGTGCCGGTCACGAAGTCGCAGATGCTCTTGGAGATGATGCCCTGGGGGATCACCAGGACATGGTTACGCGTTCCAACGGTTCCATCGGGTCGAACGTATCCGAAGAAGGTCATCGCTTAGCGCTCCTTTCCAGGTCACCTCGACCCCGTGTGCCTTCCAGGTTGTGGACGTGGACCATCGTCCCTTTCCTGATGGGGGAGCTGGCCTTGCCGATTGCCTCGCCGTACTTTCGAATGATCTCCCCTTGAGGGATCTCCTGGATGGCGATCTTGAAGCCGAAAGGGATGGTCTCGACAGCCTGAAGGGTGAGGGTTTCCTTGCCGACGGGGATTGCTACCTCTTCCCCGGGTTCGATCTCCTCCACCGCCGTGGCTACATTGTCGGAAGGGTGCATGATCAGCGCTCGTTTGCCTGGCATCGGAGTATGCCTCCCTCCTTTGGTGATGTTGCGGAGGACAGTATAAGGCCATGACCCCTTTTCGCCCAACCATGGGGAGAGGCGCGATGAGCCTGAAGAGAGCTGCCGAAGCCTGCCCGCAGCTTCGAGACCTGCCCGTCAGGGTTATCCCTGATTTTGTGAAAGTTGGGGCGAGAATCGGCCGAAAACGCTTGACAGGGACCCCTTTGTGCACTAAAGTACGATGCCGTACGGGGGTAAGGTATACCCTGTGGAAGGTGGGTGCTGACGGCTGGTATCCACCCGGGTCGCGGCGCCGTTGTCCGCGGACGGTTGTGTGGTCAACCGACTTGCTTTGTAGCCGAAGAGGGGGGAATTCAATATCATGGACGCACTGGTGACGGCCGATCTGAAAGGACGTTTCGGAGATCGAGTGACCTTCGACAAGGCCGAGCGTCTCATCTACGGGCATGACGTGGCGAGTCTGCCCGAGGCCGTGGAAATGCTGATCGACAATGTCCCGGAGGCTGTGGTTCAGCCTCGCTCTGTGGAAGAGGTGCAGTTCCTGGTCAATCTCTCCAGGAAGCACTCGATTCCTCTGGTTCCTCGGGGTGCCGCCACCACCGGTTACGGCGGTGCGGTGCCGGCAAAGGGCGGCATCGTTGTCGATATGTCCTGGATGAAGCGGGTACTGGACATCGATACCTTGAGCGGAACGGTCACCGTGGAGCCCGGTGTAGTTTGGGGCAGACTCGAGGATGAGTTGATCCGCCACGGGCAAATGCTGAGACTCTACCCCACCAGCGCCCCTGGCTCGACCGTGGCCGGCTGGGTGGCCGAGGGCGGCGCCGGCATTGGGAGCTACGAGTACGGTTTCATCGGGCAGAACCTCACCTCTATTACCATCGTGACGCCCGAGGGCGAACTCCGAAAGTTGACGGGCGCGGACCTTGAACTGGCCAACCGGGCGGAGGGTATCACCGGCTTCATCGTCGAGGTCACCCTGCTCACCCGACCCCTTGAGGATCAGAACATCCTGGCCGCTGCCTTCGCTAGGCTGGAGGATCTCTCGGCGGCCATGGCAGATATCAAGAAGCAGGGGCTGCCGTTGTGGCACGTTTCCGTCTCTACGGCGGAGTTCGTGCGCAGCAAAGAGGAGGCGTTGGCCCTCGGCCAGAACGGTAACGGCCATGGCAACGGCCACGGAACGGTGGGACATACCGTGGCTGTTCCCAAGGGCCGGCATCTGGCCACCCTCGTCTATCCGGCCTCTCGATCAGGAGCGGTGGACGAGCGACTTGCCGCGATCCTGAAGGCTCACGGGGCGGAGATTCAATCCGACCAGGTGGCCAACCATGAGTGGGCCGAGCGTTTTTACCCAATGCGGATGAAGCGGCTGGGGCCTTCCCTGGTTCCCAGCGAGGGGATACTGCCTGTTTCGAGCCTTCCGAAGGTCGTGGCCGAGGCCTCCCGGAAGCTGCAGGGGATCGCCATCGAGGGCCATCTGGTAGGTCCCGATGAGATCACCCTCCTCTGCTTCCTCCTCGAGGACGAGCGAACCGGATCGTACATGATCGGCTTCAGCAAGTCGCTCACCATGCTGGGCATCATTGAGAGGAACGGCGGACGTCCCTACTCAGTCGGCCTCTACTTCACCGATCAGGCGGAGTCGGCCCTGGGCAAGGACAAGATATCGCGGATTTCCGCCTACAAGAAGCAGCACGACCCGAATAACCTGATGAACCCGGGCAAGATCCTCTCTGACACCGGAAACCCCGTTATGATCCGAACGGCTATGGCGGCGGCCAAGGTGGCCGAGCCGGTAATGGGTTTGGCAGAGAAGCTGCTGGGCGATAGGGTCCACGTGAAGAAGAACCTGGCCGAGAACTTGGCCTTCGATGCCTTTGCCTGTGCCCAGTGCGGTTACTGCCGGGACGTCTGCACACTCTACAACGGCAAGTTCTGGGAGAGCTCCTCGCCCAGGGGTAAATGGTTCTTCCTGAGGAAGTACGCCCAGGGCAAGGTGGAGTTCGACCAGAAGATGGTGGACAACTTCCTCCAGTGCACCACCTGCAAGCGGTGTGACGCGGTGTGCCAGGTGAACATCCCCATCCAGGGGCGCTGGGACGACATGCGCAAGTTGCTGGTGTACGAGCAGCATCACCAGACCTTCCCGGCCTTCGAGATGATGGGGGCCAGCTTCGAGTCTGAGCTGAACATCTGGGCCGCCGAGCGCAAGGAGCGGGATGCCTGGTTCCCGAAGGACGCCACCTACGAGGAGAAGGCGGAGATCGGCTACTGGGCGGGCTGCACCGCCTCGTTCGTGGAGTCGGACATCGCCGAGAATGCCGTCCACATCCTGAAGGAGGGCGGGGTCAAGTTCACCTACCTGGCCAAGGACGAGGCTTGCTGCGGGGTGCCGTTCCTGACGGCTGGGAAGGTCGAAGACTTCGAGATGGCGATGCGCCATAACGTGGAGCAGTTGAAGGCCCACGGGGTCAAGAAGCTCGTGATCTCCTGCCCAGGCTGCTGGGTCGCCTTCAACCACTACTACCGCCACTGGGCGCCCGAGTTCGGAATCGACTACGAGCTCGAGCCGGTCCATATCAGCGAGATCACGGCCGGCCTGATCAAGGATGGCAAGCTCCACTTCAAGAAGGAGATCCCTCAGAAGCTGACCTGGCATGACCCCTGTCACATCGGCCGCCACGGCGGCATCTTCGAGGCCCCCAGGGAGGTGATAAAGGCGATACCGGGTGTGGAGTACCAGGATATGGCCCACAACCGGGAGAACGGGTTGTGCTGCGGAAGCGTGCTCACCCGGATCAGCGATCCTGTGGTGTCCAACCGGATCGCGCATGACCGCGTTGCCGAAGGGATCGATATCGGTGCTGATGCCATTCTGACCACCTGCCCCTGCTGCGAGGTGCAGTTGCGGGTGGGCGCAAAGAAGAACGGCCAGGATATCCCGATCCTGGACTTCACCGACGTGGTGGCGGATGCCCTGGGCTACGAGGTGAAGGACTCGCGCGACAACGTCCAGTACATGTGGGGCGTTTTCGAGAAGGCTATCGCCGCCATGACCGTCGAGGGCATGGTGGAGATGATGGGGCAAATGATGCCCGAGATGATGCAGGCGATGCCCGGCGCGATGCAGAAGGCCATGGATGGTGTGGCGTCGATGCCCGGCGTCATTCAGGAGCCCGCCCTGGCGGCGATGGAGAAGATGATGCCCAGCATGATGCCCTCCATGCTACCGGGGATGATGCCGAAGCTGATGCCCAAGGTGCTCGACCTGATGAAGCAGCTGATCCCCGACATGCCCCCGGCGATGGAGGAGATGCTGCCCGACTTGATGCCCAAGGTGATGGCGAAGATCATGCCGCCGATGGTTCCCGAAGCGGCGCCAAAGATCGCACCCATCATGACCAACTATCTGCGGAACAAGAGGTAGTCCGAGTCTCACTCTCCCAATTGAGGTGAGGGCGGGTAGCCTGATCAGCAACAGTCGCCTCGCAGTGCAGCGACAGGGTGAGGAGCCCTGTCGCTGCACTGCGTCCACCACATTGTCCCCCGGCCTCGGACAGTGCGCTCCTGCACCGGTTTATCCATAGCTTGAATAATATGGTATCAGGTGTAACTAGGCATTGGACTTATCGGAGCGATCGTGGCATCATCAGCCTGCAACCAAGAGAGGTTGTGTAGATCAAGGAGGACTACGATGAACGGATATCCTTACGGCGACCAGAAGAACTTATTCTACGAGAATCCTGAACTCTCTCGCGGTGATCTCATCGTTCTGGGCCTAGTGCTTTCTTTCTTCACTGCGGTCCTAGCGGGCGGTCTCAGCCAGACAAACGGTCTCGGCGACCTGCTGTTCAAGGTGGTGATTACCGTAGTGGTTGGTGTTGCCGCTCTAGCTTCTTTCCGCGGCGCGCTACTCTGGGGCAGTGCCTCCGGTCGGACCAAGGAGGCTGTCTCCGGCGTGTCGCGGCCGGATCGAGCATATGAGCTCGACATCTTCAACCATCAGCACAAGGCTGCGTAGCAGGCAGCCTTAACTAGAGAACCACGTCGTGGGGTGGAGCCCCAGGCAACACATAGCGAGACCCCGGGCCGAAGGCTCCACCCCACGCTTTTCCGAGCTCCCCAGCAGCCTCTCCGCTCTCCTCTTTTCATCTCGATCGGTTTGCCCTCCCTCGCAGGGCTTTTTCAAAGTCCGCCGTGATGCCGGTATGCGGATCGTCACCCCCGCGAAAGCGGGGATCCAGAGATCTCGGGGCGGGTCAACGCCCTGGATTCCCGCCTCCGCGGGAATGACGGACGTGAGAGGCTGCCGGTGTCCACGACTTTGAAAAGGCCATACCTTCCTCGGTGCTCTCCTTTTCCTCAGCCCTGCATCTCTGATAGAATGACTTGTGCAAAGTGCACAAGCATCCCTCCTGCGGCGGTGAGATTCGATAGAAGGGTGTTGCTATGGCGGTCACCGTAGAGGATCTTCTTCAGTTGGCCTTTCCGGCAGGCAGTCGGGTTATAGCCGGGCGATCCGGCTTGGGGCGTGAGGTTACCTGGGCTCGCTCGCTCAGACCCCGTCCACCCGCCTTCGAAGCGCTGGAAGGTGGCGAATTGGCCCTTCTCTCGAGTGCTCACCTGAGCCTGCTCCAGGAGTCCATGACCCTCTCTTATGTGATTGGCCGTCTGGCTGACGTTGGAGTCGCGGCGATAGCTGTTCTGGGCGAGGTGGATCAGGAGGCCGCGGGTACCGCCGAGGAGCTGAAGATCCCTTTGATCGAGTTACCGTCCACGGCAACACTGGTTGAGGTGGAGAGGGCTGCAATCGCGACCGTCGTGGACAAGCAGGCGGAGCTTCAGCATCGGGCCTCCGAAATCCATCGACAGCTAGCTCAGTTGACCTTTGATGAGCGAGGTCTCCAGGCGGTCGCCGATCGGCTGGCGGAGATCTGTGGAAAAGCTGTGGTGATCGAGGACGAACAGTTTCGAGTGCAGTTCAGTGCCGCAGCTGCCCATCTGCAGGATTCGACCGGACCAGATCTCCGAACCGGCAGGCTGGACATAGAGGAATGGATCCACACCGTCCCCCTTTCGGGGACTCAGCCCCCGGTGGGCAGGTTTCCGCTGTCGAATTCCCCTTTCTGCCGGGTCGTCGCGCCCATCCCCGCGCGTGACGGGGTAGCAGGCTATCTGTCTGTGATCGCCCCGAAGGTGGAGATCACCGAGTTAGATCGGTTGGCCGTGGGACGAGCGGCGGCAGTGTGCGCCGTGGAGGTGGCCAAAGATGCCGCCATCGGGGAGGCGGAGGCTCGGGTGAGGGGGGATCTGCTGGATCAACTGCTCTCCGAAGAGAACGAGGGGGACCAGTCGGTCCTCGGAAAGGCCCGGCGGTTGGGCTACGATCCCTCCTTGCCCTCGCTGGTGATGGTCTTTCGTGCCGAGAGCCGAGATAATGTTGCGGGCGGGTCGCAGTTCAGAAGCGGCGACCGGGTTCGGCGGCGGTTGGAGTCCACGGTGAAGGTGGAGACCTCCAGGCTGGAGTCTAAGTCGTTGGTGGCGTCCCGGGGGAACGCCGTTGTGGCGATCGTTCCATTGCTCGGGACGACCACGGAGGGCGTCGCGCGGGAATTGGCGGAGACAATGCGCAGTCGGGCCCAGACGGCGCTGGATGGGTGCCACGTCGCGGTGGGGATAGGTCGCCTCACGAGCGGCGGGGGTAGTCTGACGACCGCGTATCGGGAGGCGGAGGGGGCCCTGGCGATCGGCATTCGGATGCATGGGCCATCATCCTGTACCTACTTCGGAGATCTGGGTATATTGAGGCTGCTGGCGCAGATCGGCAACCTGCAGGAGATGGAGAGCTTCCGCCAGGAGATGCTGGGTAATCTGGAGCGGCACGACGCAAAGAGTGGCGGGGAGATGCTGAAGACCTTGGAGGCGCTGTTCCAGTGCCACGGCAACCTCAGCCGAACCGCGGAACAGCTTTCCCTTCACCGAAACTCTCTCCTCTACCGATTGCAGAGGATTGCGGAGATCAGCGGGCACGACCTGGAGGACCACGAGACTCGACTGTCTCTTCAGGTGGCGCTGAAGGTACGGCAACTGCTGGAGGCAGAGCATCATTGAGGCAGATGACGCGTTAGCTGTTTGTGATCGTGATGTTGATGATGAGGAGGCGGCAGTGGCTACAGACGCCGGTAAGGACCGAGAGAAGATCCGACAGATCCTGGAGATGGTGGAGAGGGAGCAGGTTAAGTTCATCAACCTGCAGTTCACCGATATAGTGGGCATGGTGAAGCAGGTGACCATCCCCGCCCACGAGCTGGAGGACACCCTGCTGAACGGCAAGTGGTTCGACGGCTCCTCCATCGAGGGTTTCGCCAGGATTCACGAGAGCGATATGTATTTGGAGCCCGACCTCGCGACCTTCGGGATATTGCCATTCAGTGAGGGTGGGTTGACCACCGGCAAGGTGACCTGCAACATCTGCACGCCGGACGGCGAAGCCTTCATGGGGGATCCCCGCTACATTCTCAAGTTGGCCCTGAAAGAGGCCCATGAGATGGGGTTTCGCTTCTTCTCCGGTCCGGAGCTCGAGTTTTATCTGTTCCGGATGAACGACGACAGCTCACCAACCCCGCTGCCTCACGACGAGGGGTCGTACTTCGACATCTCCACCGACTTGGCATCCGACGTCCGCAAGGAGATGGTGGAGGCGCTGGAGATGAGTGGGATTGCCGTGGAAACCAGCCATCATGAGGTAGGCCCCGGCCAGCATGAGATAGACATGAGGTACGATGAGGCGCTGAGGATGGCGGACAAGGTGGTGGAGTTCAAGAGTACCCTGAAGTCGGTGGCCCACCGTCACGGACTCCACGCTACCTTCATGCCAAAGCCGGTGCACGGGATCGCCGGCAGCGGGATGCACACTCACCAGAGCCTCTGGAGCCTGGCCGATGGCAAGAACGCCTTTTTCGATCCCCATGACCAGTACGGGCTCTCGGAGGTTGCGAAGCAGTTCATCGCTGGGCAGCTGGTTCATGCCAAGGGGATGTGCGCGGTCCTGTCCCCGCTGATCAACTCCTACAAGCGGCTGGTTGCCGGGTTCGAGGCCCCGGTGTACGTGAGTTGGGCCCGGACGAACCGATCCGCGCTGATCCGCATCCCGAAGATCAGTCCCGCCAAGCCGGAAGCCACCCGGATCGAGCTGCGCAGTCCCGACCCGACCTGCAACCCATATCTGGCTTTCGCCGTCATGCTGCGCACCGGCCTCGACGGGGTGAAGAAGAAGATGATCCTCCCACAGCCGATAGAGGAGGATCTGTTCGAGTTCACCGACGAAATGATGACCCGGCATGGAGTGGCCGTCCTGCCGGGCTCGCTCCACGAGGCGCTGGATGAGATGGAGAGAGACGAGGTGGTTCGCGAGGCCCTGGGGCCTCACATCTTCGAGCGTTTCCTCGAGGCGAAGACGATGGAGTGGAAGGAGTTCCGGCAGCGAGTAACCTCGTGGGAGATCGAGCGGTACCTGGGTGCTTACTAGAGGTGCGGATACAGGCCCCACCCCTTCCCCCTCCCCGCTACGGGGAGGGGGAAGGGGTGGGGTGTTCAGCGTTCGCTTATCCCACCTGCACGGCGGCTTCTGTTTCGCCCTTCAATTCCAAGGTTTTCTGATACAGCTCCACATACTTTCTGGCCGTGGCCGGCC
>JAJYNT010000458.1:0-4484 GCA_021786215.1 Chloroflexota bacterium
CCCTACCAGGGGCAGTATGACCGAAGTGGCCCGGAGGGCGAGTTCATCCAGAAGGCCCTCGAGATCTACGAGGGCAGGTAGGGAGGCAGGGTAAGGGCTGAGGCTACGGTACCAATCGGTCAGCCCTCACCCCGACCCTCTCCCAACGGGAGAGGGAGTACTCAGGACTCAGAACTCGACCCCATCCACAGGTGGCAGGTCTCGTTCAGCAGGAGGGTCACCCACCCCACATCCCACTCCTCGAAGACGCTGTACGAGGCGTTGTCCAGCTCCAGCCGCCACAACTGGGAGTTGGGCAGCCCCAGGAGGTAGCAGGCCAGAACCTTGCACACGGCCCTGTGGGATACCAGCACCACGGTACCCTCGGGATGGTCCCTGGCGATCGCCAGGAGGGCGTTGGAGACCCGGAGCCGGAGGTTGCGAAGGGTCTCACCGTCGGGGATCTTCACTCGCTGCGGCTGGGTCAGCCACAAATGGTAGAGGTCCGGGAAAGCCGCCTCAACCTCCTCGGGGGTTTTCCCCTCCCACACCCCGTAGCTGAAGTCCACCAGGGCCGGGTAGCGCTGCACCGCCACGCCCGATGCCCTGCCGATCGCCTCGGCCGTGCGCATGGTTCGGAGGAGGGGGCTGCTGTATATGGCGGAGATCTGATAGCGTGCCGAGATGGTCTCGCCGAGACGCTCGGCCTGCCACACTCCAGTCTCGTTCAGATCGATGTCGATCAGCCCTCTGAACCGTTCGATCTTGTTCCACTCTGTCTGCCCGTGGCGCACCAGGATTACTCGAGCCACACTGCACCTCCACCTGAGCTTGTTGCCTTCGCGATTGGCCTCTCTCGATCCGCTCGGAGAGCGGACGCTCGGGCACGGTCCCCGCCTGTCCCCATCTATGTCGGAGCGGGACCGCGGCAGCAATCTCTAACCCTCCGCAAGAACCGTTCGCGATTGAGAACGGCCATCACCACTATGATGATACCAACCCCTGGATTCAATCGGCTTTCCTCCCGGCGACCTCCATTGCCTAGCATTCATGCGTATCGGCGCGGGCCGCCGTCGTTGACAGCCTCGCGCCTTGGTGCTACATTCGCTTTGTTCTGGTACAAGTGGTACAACACTTTCCCTCGCTAACGGCATGCTCCCGAGACCCGAAACCCGGAGCAGTCGAAGAAGTACGCTTTTCAGGAAGGAGCAACATCTTGCGAAGACAGATCACCGGCCTTTCAATCCACTCCCTCCCGGTAGCGGGCGCGATCGCCGCCCTCATGCTGCTCATCTTGGCTGGTTGCGCCCCCTCGGCCAGCCCCGCGCCTAAGGCCACCACCGCCCCGGCGGCCCCCGTGCCCACCTCCGCTCCCGCGTCCGCCGCGGGCTCGCAGACCACCCTGGTCGAGTACGGCGCGGGCACTTTGGCTCTGCCTTTCAAGCAGGTGAACGCCGATTTCGAGAAAGCCAATCCCGGCCTCAAGGTGCAGGCGCAGTTCGGTGGTAGCGTGAAGATGGCCAAGCAGATCACCGAGTTGCACCAACCAGCCGACGTGCTGGCCGTAGCCGACTACAACGTGATCCCGCAGCAGCTCTACGCGCATGGGAGCCAGAAGGCCGATGCCAGCTGGTACGCCGGCTTTGTGGCCAACGCCATCACCTTCGTGTACACCGACAAGAGCAAGGGAGCATCGGAGATCACCCCGGATAACTGGTACAAGGTGCTGGCCGAGCCGGGTGTGCAGATCGGTCGCTCCAATCCCGACACCGATCCGTCGGGCTACCAGACCCTCCAGATGCTACAGCTCGCGGAGAGCTACTACAAGCAGCCCGGATTGGCCGCGGCCATACTGAAGAATGCCCCCGAGAAGAACATCCGAGACACCGAGACCGAGCTGATCGGCGCGCTGGAGTCGGGTCAGATCGATTACCTGGCCATCTACCGCTCCGACGCCATTCAGCACAATTTCAAGTATCTGAAGCTGCCGCCACAGATCGATCTGAGCGACGCCGCGCAGGCGGCACAGTATGCCAAGGTCACCGTGCACACGAAGAACGGCGACCTGAAGGCCGGACCGATCATCTATGCCTTGACGATACCATCGGACGCGCCCCATCCTCAGCAGGCCGAGAAGCTGGTCCAGTTTATCCTGAGCGAGCAGGGTCAGAAGACGATGCAGCAGAAGGGCTTCGTCGTGGTCAATCCGCCCATTGCCAACGGGATGGATAACATGCCTGCACCGCTGCAGAAAGTAGTCAAGCCGTGGCCGGCGGGATCGTAGCCGCTGGAGAGGCAGGCAGGGCCCGGGGAACCCTCGGCCGGGCACTGTTTCCGCTCCTCTGGTTTCCCAGCGGGCTGCTGCTGGCCTTCGTGCTGCTGCCGATGCTCCAGATGACGGCGGCCCAGTCGCTGGATTCCCTCGGAACCGTCGCCGCCATGCCCGATGCACGCTCGGCCCTCTGGCTGAGCGTGCAATCGGCGGCAATCACCGCCGTCGTCGCGGCGCTGCTCGGCACCCCACTCGCATTTCTCCTGTCCAGGGGCAACGGTCGGATGGCGCGGTTGGTCGAGGCGTTGATCGACCTTCCGCTGGCGGTTCCACACACGGTGGCCGGTATAGCCCTGCTATTCGTGTTCGGCCGGCGCGGTCTGGTGGGTGCGGCCACGGCGCCGTTGGGGATCGAGTTCTGGGGCTCCGAGCCCGGAATAGTGGCAGCTATGCTGTTCGTCAGCGTCCCGTTCATGGTCAACTCAGCCCGGCTCGGCTTCGAGGCCGTGGATCCCCGGTTGGAGAAGGTGGCCCGCACCCTGGGGGCAACGCCGCTCGAGGTGCTCTGGCGGGTGAACCTCCCGCTCGCCCGACAGGCGATTTGGACCGGTGTAGTGCTAACCTACGCCCGATCGATCAGCGAGATCGGGGCGGTGATGGTGCTGGCCTACTTCCCGATGACCGCACCGGTGAAGATCTACGATCTCTATCTACAGAGCGGGTTGCGGGAATCCTCGGCCATGGCGGTGCTGTTGCTCATGGTTAGCCTCTCGACCTTCCTGGTGATGCGCTCCCTGGCCGGGGGTGGGGGGAGGGTGAGCCGTCCATGAGCTATCTATCCGTTCAGGGTCTATCGGTATCCTTTCGCCAGTTTCACCTTGATGGGGTTAACCTCGCTCTGGAGAGCGGACAGACCCTCGTCCTGCTGGGCCCCAGCGGGGCCGGGAAATCGGTTCTATTGGAGACCATAGCCGGCTTCCATCGGACCGACGCCGGTCGCATCCTGCTGGATGGAGTGGACGTCACCGAGCTTCCGCCCGAGCGGCGGGGTCTCGGCTTCATGTTTCAGGATTACGCCCTTTTTCCCCACATGACGGTGGAGGAGAACGTTGCCTTCGGAGTGAGGGATAAGCGGAGCCTCAGCCGCCGGGTGATGGAAACCCTGGAGTTGGTCGGTGCTCGCCACCTGCTGGGGCGCCGGCCGGGCACGCTCAGTGGCGGCGAGAAGCAGCGGGTAGCGCTGGCGCGCGCTCTGGCGATTGAGCCCCGCCTCTTTCTGTTCGACGAGCCCCTCTCCGCCCTGGATGCGCTCACTCGGGAGCAGCTTAGGGAGGAGTTGCGCCGACTGTTGCGCTCCCTCAAGGCGACCAGCCTCTACGTCACCCACGACCGTACGGAGGCGCTGATGCTCGCCGACCTGGTTGCCATCGTGGAGGGCGGCCGGATCCGCCAGGTGGGAGCGCCGCGGGAGGTGTTTGCCCATCCGGTGGATGCTTGGGTGGCCCGTTTCCTCGGCATGCAGCTGTTGCAACCCGAGCAGCTGCAGCCCATCGGCCGGGGAAGGGTGGTGGTGCGATGGGGGGGCGGCTGGCTGGAAGCGACCGGCGCCGACGGGATCGATTCCGACCGAGCGTGGTTGGCCCTGCGCCCCGAGGACATCCGCCTGGAGCGACGTGACGGCTTGGACCCGGTTTCCAGGGGCGGCCTGCCGGCGGTTGTCGAGAGCGTAGTCCCATTGGGCCCCCTCTTCCGTGTCGAGCTGGCCGGTAGCGGGCCGATCACCGCCCTGTTGACGCGCCGAGAGCAGGAAAGGCTGACCCTCACCCCCGGAGACCCCGTCCTGGCCAATGCCGAGCCGCAGGACCTTCTCCTCGTTCCCGAGGGCGAGCCACAACGGGGCTGAGTGATACCGGTGCTCCTGTGGACACCCCTCGGCGGGCGTGCTATGGTTGAGTGCGCAGGCCGTCCTCGGCCGGGCTGAAATCCAACCTTGGGGGTGGTCGTTATGGTGACAGGTCGGGGATCCACGGAGAATACCCTCACGTCGGAGGATGTGCGGCAAACCCTGGCTGAGGCTCTCGGCCCGCTGCAGCTGGATGGCAAGCGAGTGCTGGTTATCATACCCGACGGGACTCGCAGCGCCCCCATCCCCCTGATCTTCTACGAGCTGTACGACCTGATCGGCGAGAGGGTGGCGAAACTGGACTACCTGGTGGCCCTCGGCACCCATCCC
>JAJYNT010000458.1:4494-9397 GCA_021786215.1 Chloroflexota bacterium
ACCCATCCACCCATGTCCGAGGAGGCGATAGCGCGGCTGGTCGGCGTTTCCGCCGAGGAGCGCGCGAAACAGTATCCAAAGGTCGAGGTCTTCAACCACCGCTGGGACCTCCCGGAGACGCTCGAGGCGGTGGGTATGATCTCCAGCGCTGAGATGTCCCGCATCACCGGGGGGATTTCAGCTGAGGAGACGCCGGTCAGGCTGAACCGGATGATCTTCGACTACGACCAGTTGATGATCTGCGGTCCCGTCTTCCCCCACGAGGTGGCGGGCTTCTCCGGCGGGGCCAAGTACCTCTTCCCCGGGGTCGCGGGACCCGAGATCATCAACAATACCCACTGGCTAGGTGCCATGGTGGGTAACATGAAGACCATCGGCTTCAAGGACACGGCGGTGCGCAAGGTGATGCATCGTGCCGCCCAGTTCGTGCCCCAGTCCATCCTGTGCATCTCCCTCGTGGTGCAGGGTAGCGCCCTCCACGGCGTGTACGTGGGCTCTCTGGAGGAGTCCTGGAGCGCCGCGGCCGACCTGTCGGGACAGCTCAACGTGGTGGCCGTCCCCCATGCTTTCAAGAAGGTGCTCTCCATGCCCTCGGAGATGTACGACGACCTCTGGACGGCCGCCAAGGCGATGTACAAGACCGAGCCTGCCATCGCCGACGGTGGCGAGGTGATCATCTATGCGCCGCACATCACCGAGGTGTCCTACACCCATGGGGCGCTGATCGACCGGGTGGGCTACCACGTGCTGGAGTACTTCACCAAGCAGCCCGATCGCTTCCGCGATATCCCGGGCAGCATCAAGGCGCACAGCACCCACGTGAAGGGGGCCGGGAGCTACGACCCGGGGGCCGGGAGCTACGACCCGGTTACCGGCATCGAGACGCCTCGCATCGCGGTCACGCTGGCGACACGGATCCCGGAGGAGCGCTGCCGGCAGATCAATCTTGGGTATGCGGATTACCGGGACATCGATCCCAAGGCGTGGGCAGGTCGCGAGAAGGAGGGCATCCTGCTGCTGCTTCACGCCGGAGAGATGCTGTTCCGGGCCAAGGACCTCCCCCCGGCGCCGTAGGAGAACGGCAACGTGACGCGAGCGAGCGTGGCGGCCAGCTCTGGCTCGAGAAACCAGATCAGCGTTGCGCGGTGCTATACTATTGATGAAGATGTTCTGTACGTGATGATTGGGGAACAGGAAGAGATCGATGCCCGGGCTCGTCATCTACTTGGACACCTCGGTCGCTAGCGCCTACTTCGATGAACGAGACCTGCCAAGGATGCTGGCCACTCGGGGGTTCTGGGTCAATCTCGGCAACCGTGATGTGCTGATTTCGGATCTCGTCGTTCGTGAGGTCCGCCATACCCCGGATCAGGTGCGAAGACAAGCGATCGAGGATCTTCTGAAGCAGTTCACGGTGGTACCGATCGACGACGAGATACGGGGTCTGGCTGGCAGATACCTGCAATCGGGAGTGTTTGTACCCACAGCGAGCGCCGACGCGCTGCACGTAGCAGCCGGTACCATCGCAGGGGCAGACCTGGTGGTGAGTTGGAACTTCCGTCACATGGTCAAGGTGAGAACGATCCAGAGGGTCAACTCGGTGAATCTCGATCTCGGCTATCGGCCCATCGACATACGCTCGCCCCTGGAATTTTGACTCGTTGGGAGGAAGCCGTGTCCTACTTTAGTCAGATGTGGGGAGTGGAGGTCCGAGAGAAGATCGTCCGCGAGTTCACGTCCCCGGACGGAACGGTAGACGATAACCTGGCCGGCCTGCACGAGGTGCGAGCCCGTATGACAGAGCAAGAAGGGCGGAAGACGCCTGCCCAATTGACCGAGGAGACTGCCGAAGCCCAGCGTTCTCTGGAATCAGAGGGTTGGCGGGTGATCCAAAGGGGAAAGGGTCGGACAGCGGCGTAGAGAAGCGGCCGAACGTTCTGAGCTGAGCGACCCGCTATTCCCTATTCCGGCGAGCCTGCGACCTCTGGCACATCGGGCAGGTCGCGAAGTTGCCTCTCCATCTCTCCGGGGTTGTAAATGAGGCTAATATGCACGTCCCGGATGGTATCGTTGGCCTTCAGCAGGTCAAATCCCCGATCCACGGCCATCGCCATCTGATCTGTGATTATGAACCGGGCATGCCGAATCTCAGCACCGTGGGACTCCACCTTCACATGTACAGTCATCTCCAAGCCGTACCTTTCCGATAGGCCCCTCACGAACCCTCGAAGAACTTGGGTGGCGCCCAGCATTTCGCTATCCGACAGCCTGTCTGACTCCAGACCGCAGGCTATCTCGAATGAGCGGACTGGCCGACCAGCCGACAGGGCGGCGAAGCGTCCGAATATCCATTCTATCGACCGGGCATAATTCGCGTTCACAGACAAGCGGTACCCGCCGCCCTCCTTCTGAAGGTGCCTGCCGGCATAGCGATCGACCAGTTTCACGTGCTTGGCATACCGGAACAGGGGATCCCAGACTTTCTGCTGGAACCCGCTCTTGTCCCACTGGGAGTCGGCGAGTATCAACGATTCCGAGTCCTTTCGCAGCCTGGAGAAGGGCGATATCGGGTAGTCGTTTATGCTGGTGAACGCCACTTCACAAGCTGCCAACGAAGCACATTCCTCACAGGCAGCAGGTCCCAGGAGAATCTGCGGAACCTCACGGCGGCAGACCGCGACGGTGTGACCACAGTCTCCGGAACCGCAGGCTACATCGACTTCGCCGTCGTCCCTGACGCGCACGAAACGCTGCGACTTGCGCAGCTTTTCCAGCATTTCCTTTGCGCGCCCCCGGTACTTTGGGGGCCAACGATGCACCGCCCTGGAGATTTCGCTCGTCATCACGTTGCCATCGTCAACCAGCAACACACAGTTGGCCTCGGTGTCCTGAAGCAGGCTCAGCACCTGAGCGCAGTGGCGCGAAGCCACACCGAGATCATCCGGTAGCTCACTGTAGAGACGCGGCATATGCACCGCCCTGAACAACATAGTTACGCAAGCATCTCCTTGAAACCCTCCTCGAAGAAGCCCTCGGCTCAGTTGTTGTCCGATGGCTCCTTTCTATCTGGCTCTGGGAACATCTCTCGGAATCCCTCCTCGAAGAAGCCCTCGGGCCACTCGTCGATGAAGTCGCCCTCCTCGTCCAACCGCAGGGGATAGCAGGTGGATCCATCCTCGCCCTTAATCACGTACACCACCGAGACATCGCTGTTCTTCAGTTTCCCCTCCCTGATCAGCCTCTGCAGGCGAAGGATCAGGTGCTCGCTGTGGGTCTCGATGATGAACTGGTTGTTGTATGGTGCGGCGATGCAGTCGGCGAACAGGGTACCTAACTCGGCCTGCAGACGGGGATGCAGGTGCAGCTCCGGCTGCTCGATGAGAATCGTGCGGTTCTCGGAAGCGAGGCTCTGCACTATGACAGGCAAGATCTGGCTGAAGCCAAACCCCACGTCCCGTTGGTTAACCGAGAGACCGGATCGGTCCACCAGATGCAGCTCGACGACATCGACATCTGCCTCGAACTTGTGGATCTCGAGCGCATAGCCGGTCCCGAAATCCTCCAAGACTCGGTTGGTTCTTCCCTGCACCTCGGGATGGCTGAAGAGCAGATCCAGCATGAGGCCGCCACTCTTCCCTACGTTACTTGGCGCGCTTCCTCCGAAGATGTGGTACCGCTCGGGATACTGGCGGAGGGGACCCAGGTACACGAGGTTCTCGAGTATGCCCCGCAGCTCGTTGGCCCACCAGAAGCTGAGGTCGCCGAGGTCCGGAAGGGGGATCGGAGATCCAAGCTCTCGCTCCAGGTTCGGGAAGAAGATGTCTTCTTGCCAGTCGCCGGCAGGCAGGAAACGATGGAGTGCCAACGTACGCCGGCTGCTCCACCTGCACACGTCTCGGACGAACAGCTCCGGCGTGCTATCCAGGAGGTGTGTCTTCAGTTCCAGTGCGAAAGAGCGCAGTGGTTCGGTATCGTACTGAAACAAATGAAGACCGGTATCGCTAGGGGCTCCATCAAGCAGTTCAAGCGCCTCCAGGGTCTCCTCTACGCGGGTGACTAGCTTGTACTTCCAGCCGAGGGGCATCTCCCAGATCGACTCGGCGTCGTTCGAGCGATCTACCAGCTCCTCCTTCACCCGGCGCGCGGCATAGTCCGCCTCGGGGCCGCCCTTTCGTAGACGGTCGACCATTGGCGCGACCTCCCGGTCCAGCCTGTCATCTCTATGCAGGAGGCAGAGGAGAGCCGTGAGCGCGGCCTTGTTCCAATTCTGCTTCGCTGGGACGGACGGTGACGCCCCGCCGCCAAACAGTTCCCGAAGGTCGCTCTCAACAGATGAGCCTGTCTCCTCTACCTCCGATGGTTGGACAGGAGGCTGCGCTTCATCCGGCGAGGTCTCCTCGGGACTCGGTGGAGGCTCCAGCCTCACCCTCTCCAGAATTCTCCCCAGCTCTTCAGGATCTGACCGGCCTATGAACTGGCTGTACAGCTCAGTCCAGAAGGGATGGCTGGGGTCCGCGTCGCGTGAAACCCGTGCGAAGCGATCAGCAGATGCTTTCGGGCGAAAGCTACCGCGATAGAGTTGGACGCCATCGCCGGAGGGTTGGTCAACCCTCTCCAGATCATAAGCCGGTCCCCGGTCGGCACCCCAGTAATGGGGAAGGCCGAGGGTGACCGTTCGTGTGGTAGCGTCCAGTCCGAATCGGACACCTATGCCAACTGAACCGGGCGAGTTCGGCACAAAGGGCGCCATGATCGCCTCCAGGCCCGATCTCATGTCGGCGTCCACGTCCAGAAGTGGCGCGATCTCACACTCCTCCTGTTGATCGTGGCCGTGCACCACATCCCGGTAGCTCCCGAGGTCTACCCACTTTCCCCTGAGTCTAAGGAGCGACTCGCTGTCCTC
>JAJYNT010000389.1 GCA_021786215.1 Chloroflexota bacterium
AGGGTGTGGCCGGTGATGCTGTACTTCAGACCCACCACGGCGGCGATGTCTCCAGCCGAAACCTCGGACACGTCCTCCCGATGGTTGGCGTGCATCTGTAGCAGGCGACCGATCCGCTCCCGCTGGCCCTTGGTGCTGTTGTAGACGTAGGAGCCGGCGGTAAGCTTTCCGGAGTAGACCCGGAAGTAGGCCAGACGTCCCACGAAGGGGTCGGCCACGATCTTGAACACCAGTGCCGAGAAGGGCTCGCTCTCGTCGGCCCGCCGCGCCTCGACCTCGTCGGTGTTTGGGTTCCTTCCCGCCACCGGCGGCACGTCCAGGGGCGAAGGCAGATAATCTACCACCGCATCCAGCAGTTGGTGGATCCCCTTGTTCTTCAGTGCGCTTCCGCATAGCACCGGCACCAGCTTGTCCTCGATGGTCGCCGCCCGAAGGGCCTCCCGCAGCTGCTCGGTGGTGATCTCCTCTCCCTCCAGATAGAGCATGACCAGCTCATCTGAGGTCTCGGCGATCCGCTCCACCAACTGCTCCCTGCGCGTCCTCGCCTCTTCAATGAGCTCCGGCGAAATCGGTCCTCTTAGGAAGGGCTCGGAGGGGTCGTCGGTGAAGATGATCTCCTCCATGTCCAGAAGGTCGACGACGCCTCGGAAGGCCTCCTCCCGTCCAATTGGGAACTGGAGCAACGCCGGGCGCGCCCCCAGCCGGCTCTCAATCATCTCGATCGTGCGGCCGAGGTCCGCGCCCCGACGGTCCATCTTGTTCACGAAGCAGACCCTGGGCACCTCATACCGGTCGGCCTGTCGCCAAACTGTCTCCGATTGCGGCTCCACACCGGCCACGGCGTCGAACACCACGACCCCGCCGTCCAGCACTCGGAGGGAACGCTCCACTTCCACAGTGAAGTCCACGTGGCCCGGGGTGTCGATGATGTTGATGCGATGATCCTTCCAGGCGGCCGTGGTAGCGGCGGAGGTGATCGTGATGCCTCGCTCCCGCTCCTGCTCCATCCAGTCCATCACCGCGGTGCCCTCGTGGACCTCGCCGATCTTGTAGATGCGGCCGGTGTAGTAGAGGATCCGCTCGGTCGTGGTGGTCTTCCCGGCGTCAATGTGCGCGATTATTCCGATGTTTCGTGTGTTCTTCAGTTCCATCTTCTCGGTCAAGAAGGGCTCTCCAATCTCTCTTTCCGTGTCGGTCGCGGGTCCAATCGCCGGACAACAAAAAGGGGTCGGATCTATCAGACCCGGCCCGTCGATCCAATCCACGGCGACCGTAAATTCACCCGCATGTCGGCGCGGACTGTCTAGAGCGCCCGCGCGTTCCCCGCTGGTTCACCCGGCGCCTTCCTCATCGTGCCCACGGCTCGGCCCGCGATACGGCCCGGTGGGAAAGGCTGCCGACGGAACAGCCAGGGAGGAAGCATAGTTACTTATAGAAGTATAGCACAAAAGAGGCCGTAGATGGCATAATTGAAGTGGAGGAGAATCATGCCGACCAAACCATCCAAAGAGCTGATCGCTATACCGAACCCGCATCCGGACAGGGACTACGACGTGGAGTTCTCCACCGACGAGTTCACCTGTGTCTGCCCGATGACGGGCCAGCCCGACTTCGCCACCATCAGGATCAGCTTCGTTCCCGACCAGCAGCTGGTGGAGCTGAAGAGCCTCAAGCTGTACCTCTGGTCATTCCGGCAGGAGGGACACTTCCACGAGGACGTCACCAACATCATCCTGAACGACCTGGTGGCGGTCCTCAAGCCCCGTCGCATAACCGTCGTGGGGGAGTTCAACATCCGCGGCGGCATCGGCACCGTAGTTAAGGCCAGCTATCCGTTCACCGTGAACGGCGAGCGGGCGCGAGTCGACGAATGAACCAAAGCCAAAGTGGGACCCATCGTCATGCCCGCGAAAGCGGGCATCCATTGGCCACACCAGAGGTCTGGATTCCCGCTTGCGCGGGAATGACGGTTCCCAGCACACTCGCATGCTTCGAGCGGGAAACCATGTAGATTCCACCTTGGCTTTACTTTGGAAGGAGAGCAACAGTTGAGATCTAGTCCCTGGTTCACCGGGATAGTGGCAGTCTTCGTCACCACCCTGATCGTGAGCAACATCGTCGCCGTTAAGCTGGTGGATTTTGGCGGTCTGGTGTTGCCCGCGGCGGTGGTGATCTTCCCCATCAGCTACATTTTCGGCGACATCCTGACCGAGGTGTACGGTTATTCCCAGGCGCGTCGGGTGATCTGGCTCGGCTTCGCCTGCAACCTGCTGGCAGTAGTGGCCATCTGGGTCTCCGGGGCACTGCCCCCGGCCTCCTTCTGGGCCTCCAACCAGCCGGCCTTCGACACCATCCTCGGCTACACCCCGAGACTGCTGTTCGCCAGCTTCATGGCCTACCTGGTTGGCGAATTCGCCAACTCCGCCGTCCTTTCTCGAATGAAGCTGCTGACCCGGGGGCGCTTCCTCTGGACCCGCACCATCGGCTCGACGCTGGTAGGGGAGGGGCTGGACTCCGCCGTGTTCATCACTGTGGCATTCATGGGGGTGCTGCCACCGGAGGTGCTGCCGCTGACCATCGTGACCCAGTGGCTGTTCAAGGTGGCCTACGAGGTGGCCGCGACGCCGGTGACCTACCTGATCGTGAACTGGCTGAAGCGGGCGGAGGGTATAGACACGTTCGATCGGGGAACGAAGCTCAATCCGTTCGTGTTCGGGCAGTAGGGAATACAAACCTAACCCCCCAACCCCCTTCCCTACAAGGGAAGGGGGAGCTCTTTCCCCTTCCCCTGTGGGGAAGGGGGCAGGGGGTTAGGTCAGTTCATCTCGCCTGCCTCACCGTCAGCGTCCTCAGCCGGTTGATGGCCGCGGCCACCTCCTGCATTCGGGGCATGGCGTAGTCGCCGGGATGGCGCTCGCCTCGGAAGGGGGAGATCACCTCCAGCCCACCGGCCGCGATCTCGCCGTAGATCCTCTCCAATAGCTGCCGCAGGGTAGAGCGGTTGTCCACGTAGCCCCGGTTCACGACATACAGCAGCAGGTTGGCTATCGCCACGCTCTGGGAAGGATCGACCAGCTGCTCCACGTCGTCCAGGTCGATGTTCTCCTGGCCGAACTGAATGTTCTCCATCCCGCGGGCCCGCACCTTCACCCGCTCCCCCCTGTAGGGGTTGAAGCTCTCCGCCAGTGGGATCCTCTCCGCCAGCCTCCCGAAACCACCAGCTGCCTCGGGCACCCTGGGGCTCGGATCGGCCTGGGCTATCGCTCTGGCCCGGTCGGTGACGACGTGCGGCAGATAGCTCTCCATGAAGATCACGGTGTCGGCAACGTCGAAGTAGTCGCCGGAGCCACCGATCACCAGCAGAGTGGAAACCCCGTGCTCCCGGTAGAGGTTCCGCACCTGGTCGATAAAGGGGGTGATCGGCTCCTTATCCTTCGGCACCAGCTTCTGCATCCGCTCGTCCCGGATCATGAAGTTGGTGGCGCAGCTATCCTCGTCCATCATCAGGAGACGGCTACCCACCTCCAGCGCCTCCAGGATGTTGGCTGCCTGGGAGGTGCTGCCGCTGGCGTTGTCGGTGGAGAACGCGGAGGTGTCCTTCTGGAAGGGCAGGTTGGAGATGAAGGGGGTGATGTCCACCTTCTCCACCCGGCGGCCGTCATCGGCCCGGATCTTCACGGCGTCGGCCCGGCTCACCACGTACTCCCGGCCATCGCCCGGGACGTGGTCATACACCCCCATCTCCAGGGCCGAGAGGAGGGTGGACTTGCCGTGGTACCCCCCGCCCACTATCAGTGTTACCCCCGGTGGGATCCCCATGCCGGCGATTTTGCCTCGGTTGGGGGCGGTTAGCTCAACCCGCAGCTCCGGCGGCGAGGCGAACTTGACCACCCGATCGATCCGCATCGGCCGAGAACTGATCCCGCTCTCCCTGGGTAGGATTGACCCATCGGCGACGAAGGCTACGAGGTCGCGTCCCTCCAGTTGGTCCCGCAGCGCCCGGGCATCCTCGGCCACCTCCACGTGGCGCCGGACGGCATCCCGATCCAGGGAGGCGTAGTAGAGTGCCGCCTTAACCAGCTGGGGGATCTCCTGGTAGAACATGGCGTAGGCTTCCTGGCCCAGCACCGTCCGCCCAGCAGCAGGAAGCCCCGCGGAGAAGCGTACCTCCACAAACCGGTCGTTCACCAGGCAGGATGTCCGCTCCAGGATCTCCTGCCCCCCCACATCCACGGACACCATCCCCGACTTGCCGGTGCCACGGTTTCCCTTGACGTGGCGGCGGATGGCGGAGGCGAACTGGCGGGTGACGAAGTCCTCCAGGGCGACCCGCCGCACAGGGGAGGAGAACAGCTCAGGGGGAAAACCCGCCTGCTGTTGGGGCACCCTCACTCGCAACATCGATGGGGAGGCAAACGGGTCCCCCTGGACGTGATCCAGGTAGAGGATGTATCCAGGGAAGTCGCAGCTCCCCGCCAGATCTTTGTAGGCTGGATACCCTCTCCGGTCGATCTGGCGCAACCGTTGCTCGAGGGTAAGTTTCATGGATCGCCTCTCATTGACACCCTCACCCTGACCCTCTCCCATGGGGAGAGGGAACAATGTTCTACCTCTTTCGGCGTCGGGGGAGCATGCCGCGCACCATCTCGATCTCCCACGGGTCGAAGCTGCGGAGAGCCAGCAGCATCGCGCCGTATAGGGGAGGGGCCAGAAGGATGGCCAGGGGTAGACTCCGGTCCCGCAACAGCCACACCTCTAGCCCCATAATCGCTGAAGCGGCTATCGGGCGCCAAGCCAGGCCAATTATCGGGATTGGTGGAAGGTGGCTTCGCACGCAGTGCCAGAAGGGTATCATCAAGATCCATTCGGAGGCAACGGTCGTGATGGCCGCTCCCTGGTATCCCATGGTGGGGATCAGCAGCAGGTTTGCCACCAGATTGAAGATCGTCGCCAGCAAGAAACTGAATGTGATGAACTTCTGCTGGTTGATGGAGATCAGCAGGTACTGGGTGACCCCGTTGACGAAGCTGAAGGGCAGGAACCAGATAAGTATCTGAAGGGCCAGGGCCGACTGGGGCAGGTACTCGGGTCCGGCGAACAGAAGGATGATCTCGTGCGCGATCAGGGTGGTGCCCACGGCGATGGGCAGGCTTACCATCAGCAGCAGCTTCAAGGCCAGGGTGAAGGCCCGGGCCAACGATTCCCGCGCCGAGTGGGCGTACTGAGATAGCAGAGGGAAGAGGGCTAATGTGAAGCTGGACGAGATGATACCGAGACCGTCGATGAACTTGTAGGCCGTGCCGTACCAGCCCAGCGCCAAGTCGCCGGCCATCGGCTTCAACATCAGACTATCCACTCGGTAGAACACGGAGTTCAGCAGGTTGTTCAGCATCAAGGGGTAGGAAAGGCTCAGTAGTTTCCTGGAGAAGCTCAACTGAACCTTTCCTACCCCTTGAGAATACGTAATTGGATCCTCGGGGACACCCCCGTGAACATGCCCTCTGGCATGTTCACGCCTGCCATGCCGCAACGCTGCTTGCCCGCGTTGCGTGCCCTGGACCCGCAGAATCGGCACTGCCAAAACTGTAAGCATCACCACGGTGGCCAGGTTCACCACAACGGAGACGCCGGCCAGCCCCACAAACCCCCATCCCGACGTCAACGCCAGCACACCCAAGCCGAGTTTCAGGATCTGGGTGAACACCGTGACGATGGCCGGGTATTCGAAGCGCTCGAAGGCCTGGAAGAGAGAACTGAGGGTCGAGGCCACCAGGGAGGGAAGAAGTCCGGCCACCAGCAGCACGATCGCCAGCGCCACGTCCGGCGTTATCCCCAGGGGCCTCGCGGCCGGACCTATCAAGAGGGCCACCACAGGAAGCGAAACGACCCACAGCCCCAGCCGCAGGATCAGGGTGTGACCGAGGAAACGGCGAGCATCTCTCCGATCCCTGGCCACCTCTCGGGTAAGCAGGGTCCCAAGGCCGAAGTTGGTCGTGATGTCCAGGTAACCCAGCACTACCACGGCGAAGGTGTACCTGCCCACCCCCTCCGGGCCCAGCACCCTCAGCATGTAGACGGCGAAGGCGAGATCCAGGAACTTGTTCAGGAAGGAGGTGGCCATGGGAAAGAGGGAGTTCTTGGCTACCCTCTCGAAGGCGGAGCCTTGGCGCCCGGGACGGTAGCGTAACAGGGCCACGGCAGCCAGCGCCGCCAAGAGGACGCTGACTGCTATCAGGGATACCAGGATTAGCTGCCGAGACGAGAGCTGGATATTATCCCTCCGCTCCCTTTCTGATGAAGTCGAGCAGCAGCCGAGCGCCGAAGCCGGTGGGCCCCTTCGGAATGTAGGACTTCGGTAGGGCCGGGTGATCGCTGTCCACCCAGGCGGTGGCGGCGATGTCCAGATGAGCCCACCGGGCACTGCCGACGAACTGAGAGAGGAAGAGACCCCCAACCGGAGAGGACGCGAAGCGGCCACCGGTGTTCTTGATGTCGGCGAACTCGCTCCTTACCTGCTCCCAGAGGTAGTCCTCCCAGATCGGCAGCTGCCACAGCCTCTCCCCCGTTCGGTCACCTGCCGCCAGCAGCCTCTGGATTAGGGCGCCGTCGTTGCCCATTACCCCTGCGCCGCCCGTTCCCAGCGCAACCCCCACGCCCCCGGTGAGGGTGGCGATGTCCACCAGGGTGTCGGCCCCCCGCTTGACGGCGTAGGACAGGGCGTCGGCCAGCACCAGCCGGCCCTCGGCATCGGTGCTGATGACCTCGATGGTCTTCCCGTTGTATGCGCGAACAATGTCGCCGGGTCGATACGAGTGCCCGCTGGGAAGGTTTTCCGCTGCCGCCACAACGCCCAACACGTTGGCCTTGACTTTCAGCTCAGCCAGGGCCTGCATCGTCCCGAGCACCGCCGCGGCCCCCGACTTGTCGTACTTCATTCGATCCAAGTTCTCAGCGGGCTTGATGGAGATCCCACCGCTGTCGAAGGTTATCCCCTTGCCCACGATGGCGATCAGTCGCTGGCTGGAGGCGTCGCCCTGGTATCTCATGAGGGCCATACGGGGCGGGTGGGCACTTCCCTGACCCACTGCCAGGATCGCCCCCATCCCCAGCTTCTCCATCTCCTCCGGGCCGAGCAGTTCGAAGTCAAGACCATGCTGGGCCGCGATCTGCTGAGCCCTCTCAGCCATCTTCTCGGGGTACATCAGGTTGGGAGGGGTGGCGGCCAGATCCCTGGCCGTCTCGGTTGCCATGGTGTAGGCCCGACCTACCCGAATCCCCGCTTCGATCCGAGGGATCTTGCCGCCATCGGCTTCCACGAAGGTCATCTGCTCAACCGCGGGCAGCTGCTCGGTGGTCTTGAACTGCTTGAACCCATAGGAGGCAAGGACGCTACCCTCCACGATGGCCTGGGCACACTCGGCGCTGTCTATCCTGCCAATCCCAGCTCCATGGACAATGGTGTGGAAACGAGCGATACCCAGCTCCCTGGCCCTTCTCAGGAGACTGCCGGAGGCCCTTCGGATGGCCTCCAGACCAAACTTGTCTCTGGACCCCAGCCCGACCACCGCTACCCGTTCCGCCGGGATCTCTCCCCTGGTGTGGAGCAGGGTGATCTCGTCCAGCTTCCCTTTGATCTCCCGTTCCGCGATCAACCGGGAGATGAGGCCGTTCAGCGCCCTGTCGACGGCGCCCGTCGCGCCCCCTGGGACCGTGACCCCCTCGAAGAGGTTCACCACCAGCAGCGGGGTTTGCACCTCTGTCACGGATCCTTGCTGAATCTGGATCTCCATAAGTCACTCCCAAGTAGCGGCCGGCCATAAGCCGGCCGCCATCAGCTACTGCCCTCAAACAACAGTCCACGGCTCGCCGGACCATTTTACACGGCACAATGCTACGTCTGCCACCACTGCGAGGCGAAAGCCCCAAGCTGATGGCCGACAGCTACCGGAAGTAGGGGATCACGTAGCGGGTCAGGCAGACCACATTCAGTATCGCCAGGGAGCCCATCGAGAGGGTTAGCAGCAGTCGCTCGTGGATCGGCGCCATCAGCTCCCGTAGACCGAGCACGAAGAAAAGGGCGATGGGCAGCAGAGCCGGGTAGAGATATCTTCCCTGCGCCTGGACGAAGGAGAGGTTGTAGCCGATCAACTGGGCAACTACCACCGCAAGGGCCACTCCCATGAGCGTCAGGGATCGCTTCTGGTCCGCGGACAGGGACCCTTTTCCCAGGACGACCCTGAGCAGGAAGAGCAGAAAGCCGAACGCCGCCAGCAGGGTGATCAGCTTCAATACGAAGTACATCTGTGAGTCCATCAGGATCCCCATCCAGCCGAACTGTCCCCAGAAGCTCTGGAACAGGGTGGTGGTGAAGTAGCTGAGCGCGGCCGGGGTGAACCCTTCGAAGCGGGGCTGGCCCACCACTACCTGATCGTGTCGCTGCATCGCGAAGATGTCGGTCGCACCGTAGACCATCCCGTTCCGCACGAACCACCAACCGCTGACGATCAGGGCAACCAGCAGGATGAGCCCAACCATCGGGAGACGGGAGGAGCCGCCGTTCTTTCCCTGACGGGGTGAGACCAGGGTCACCAACAGGGCGAGCGGGACGTAACCATACACGGTCATCTTGGTCAGAAGCGCTATCCCCATGAGGAGCCCCAGCAGGAAGGCCGACCTTCTCTTGAGTCCTGCGCGCAATACATGGACCATCGCCAGCAACATCAGGGTGGCCACCAGCTCGGTGAAGGCGTCGTTGCTGATGCTGCCTGAGATGGCGCTACGCATCGGCAGAAAGGCGATGAAGGCCGCCACCCCCAGCTGCAGTGGCAACTCCTCGGGGAAGATCGACCGAACTATCAGGAAGACAACAATGACCGTTATGCCCGAGAGAACCACCGATAGCAACCTGAGCGCCACCACTCGCTCCTCCAGGGGAAGGTGGGCCGTGGCCTTGTACAGGGGGGTGGCCAGCAGGTAGAACGCGGGTGGCTGGTGGCTCTCGTAGGCGATGGAGTCCACCGACTCCCCCTTTGGGAACTTGGCGCTCTTCAGCCGTTCCAGCAGCGGGGCGTTCCAGTCACCCGGCTTCAACACGGGCAGCTGCCCCGTGGTGGCGATATGGCGAATGTAGTTGTAGTGGGCGGGCTCGTCGGGGGCGTTCCAGGGGGTTACGCCCAGGGCG
>JAJYNT010000018.1 GCA_021786215.1 Chloroflexota bacterium
AGGCGAAAGGTCCAGCGCTCCCGCCATGAGCTTGAGTACGACGGGGACCGAGGCCCTGTCGGAAGCAGGGGGGACCACCCTCCAAGGCTAAATACCCCAGTGACCGATAGCGCACCAGTACCGCGAGGGAAAGGTGAAAAGAACCCCGAAAGGGGAGTGAAATAGAGCCTGAAACCGTGTGCCTACAGACAGTCGGAGGGAGAAATCCTGACGGCGTGCCTATTGGAGAAGGAGCCGGCGAGTTACTCTGCGTGGCGGGTTAAGGGTGTAAAGGCCCGGAGCCACAGCGAAAGCGAGTCCTAACAGGGCGATTCAGGTCGCGCGGAGTAGACCCGAAACCGAGTGAGCTACCCATGGACAGGGTGAAACCCCGACTACCGGCCGGGGTGGAGGTCCGAACCCGTCGGTGATGCAAAACCGTGGGATGATCTGTGGGTAGGGGTGATATGCCAAACAGACTCGGAGATAGCTGGTTCTCCCCGAAATGCATTTAGGTGCAGCCTCGGGTATTAGGATGCGGCGGTAGAGCCACCGGTTGGATACCGGCCCGGCTAAAAGCTGGGCGCAGGCCCTGCCGAACTCCGAATTCCGCACCCTGGACCCCGGGAGTGAGACGGTGGGGGCTAAGCTTCATCGTCGAGAGGGAAACAACCCAGACCACCGGCTAAGGTCCCTAAGTCCAGACTAAGTGGAGAAAGGCGTCTCACCGCGAAGACGGCCAGGAGGTTAGCTTAAAAGCGGCTATCCTCAAAGGAGTGCGTGCGAGCTCACTGGCGGAGCGGTGGGGTACCGAGAATATGCGGGGCTAAGCCTGGCACCGAAGCCGTGGACCCGCAAGGGTGGTAGGGGAGCGTCGTGGGTGCACTGAAGCCGAGCCGTGAGGTTTGGTGGAGCTGCCCACGAGAGAGAATGCCGGCACAAGTAGCGAACAGGCGCGTGAGAACCGCGCCCGCCGAATGCCTAAGGTTTCCTACGCCATGCCGATCAGCGTGGGGTTAGTCGGGCCTAAGCCGAGGGCCAAGGCCGTAGGCGATGGACAACCGGTTAATATTCCGGTACCGACTGCCATCCGCTATTAGCCACGGAGCGACGCGGAAGGGAAGGCCTAGCGCGGCGTTGGAGATGCCGCGTCCAAGCCTGTAGGAGAACGGTGAGGATCGAGAAGTCGACCGCCGGAGAACCGAGAGGTGATGGGGTAACTGGGTTGCACCCTTCCGACAAGAAAAACCTCCGCGGCGAGGATGGCGGCCGCCCGTACCGCAAACCGACACAGGCAGGCTGGTGCAAGCGCACCAAGGCGGACGAGCGAGACTCCGCTAAGGAACTCGGCAAATTGAGCCCGTAACTTAGGGATATGGGCTGCCCTTCTGGGTGCAGGCAGACACTGCCGAAGCTCGGAGGGGCCGCAGAGAAGAGGCCTGGGCGACTGGTTACAAAAACCACAGGTCCCTGCTAAAGCGAGAGCTGACGTATAGGGGCTGATGTCTGTCCACTGCCGGAGCCTAAAGGGAGGGGTCTACGTATATAGGGCCCTGAACCGAAATCCCGGTGAAGGACGGGCGAACACATAACGCTCCCAAAGTAGCGAAGTGCCTTGGCGGGTAAATCCCGTACCATGCACCAACGACTTAACGACCCAGGCGCTGTCTCAGCGGAGCGCTCGGCGAAACTGAATTGCCCGTGAAAATGCGGACGACCCGCGGGGGGATAAAGAGACCCCGGGACCTTCACTGCAACTTGGTATTGAGTCACGGTTCCGGACGAAGCATAAGGCGGGAGGCTGGGAAACCCCGGCGAGAAAGGCCGGGGCGGAGCCACTAAGACTGCCCAATCCGGAGCACGGACCCTAACCTGGCCCTAGAAGTACTGGGCTGGGGACAGTGCCAGGCGAGCAGTTTGGCTGTTTCGGCCCCCTCCCAAAAGGCAACGGAGGGGTCCAAAGGTCGGCTCAGCACGAATGGAAACCGTGCAGTGAGCTACAAGAGTACAAGCCGGCCTGACTGTGAGGCTCACAGGCCGAGCAGGGACGAAAGTCGGGTCTAGCAGACGCTGCGGCACCTGGTGGACGGGCCGCGGTTTCAAGGGATAAAAGGTACCCCGGGGATAACGGGCCAATGCCGCCAGAGAGACCACATCGACGGCGGAGTTTGGTACCCCGATGTCAGCTCGCCACATCCTGGGGCCGGAGGAGGTCCCAAGGGTTGGGTTGATGCCCATTAAAGTGGCACGTGAGCTGGGCCTAGAACGACGTGAGTCGGTTCGACCTTTATCTGCCGTGGGCGCAGGGGACTTGAGGGAGCCCGCTTCAAGTACGAGAGGAACGGAGCGAAGGGACCTACGGCGTGCCGGTTGTCCCGCCAGGGGCACCGCCGGGTAACCGACGTCCTGAATGGATAAGCGCTGAAAGCATCTAAGTGCGAAGCCGTTCCCAAGATGAGGTCCCCCACAGCGTAAGCTGGTAAGGCCCCAGGGAGACCACCTGGTAGATAGGCCGGGGGTGTACAGCCGGTAACGGCCTCAGCCAACCGGTACTAATGGCCGAGGGCTTGAGCTGGTGCTCGACGGAATGGAAGTTATCTGGTTGTGAAGGTGCGAAAACGGGGCTCGGCCCATATCTACGGGCCGAGCCCCATTTCGCGTCGTCTCAGAAGCGCATCGCCAGTTCCGCGTAGATCTCGGCTGCCTGGGCCACCTGCTCCACATCCACCCACTCGTCGGAGGTGTGAGCCTGGGCAATGTCGCCGGGTCCGAGCACCACACAGGGCATGGCCTGAGCCAACTCGCTGGCGTCGGTGCCGTAGGGTGCTCCAGCAGGTTGCGACGATCCCAGGATGGTCTGACACGCCCCTAGTGCGGCCCCAACGATGGGCGCGTCAACGGGGGTATCCAGCCCTCTGTATGAGCTGATGATCCGGTCAACTTCAGCGTGGATCCAGGGCTGCTCTCGGTTCAGTTGGTCCAGGAAGCCCCGCAGCCTATCCAGCACCTCGCCGGTAGGATCCTCGTCCGGCAGTGTGCGCCAATCGATATCCGCGTAGCACGCGGGAGGGACGATGTTGATCTGCAGCCCACCACTGATGCGGCTGACGGCCAGGGTGGCTGACCCGCACAGGGGATGCTGCCGCTCCGGCAGCGTGGCCTCTATTCGCTTCCGCAGCGCCCGCACTACCTCGGCCATCTGGTATATCGCGTTGTCGCCCAACTCGGGCCGGGCTGTGTGTGCGCTTCGGCCGTGAGTCGCTATTCTCACCCGCAGGGCGCCTTTGTGGGCGATGACCGGCTGGAGCCCCGTGGGCTCGAAGACGACCGCGGCGTCGGCCCTTCCTCCATTCTGAACGAAGAACCTGGAGCCGGTGTAGGCGATCTCCTCATCGACGGCCCCGAGATAGAGTAGGTCGGCGGGGAGTTCCTCTCGTTGCGGTGCCAGCAGCTCGAGGGTGTGAAGAAAGGCGGCTGTGGCTCCTTTGATATCGCAGGCACCGCGACCATGGAGCTTGGAGCCCTCCAGACGTGGTCTGAGGCCGTCGGGCATGTTGGAGGCGGTCACGGTATCGAGATGGCTCTGAAAGAGTAGGGTGCGATCGGATCGTGACCCTTTCCATCGGGCCAGGACGTTGGGGCGACCCGGTAGCGCCTCCTGCGTGGACACCTCCATCCGCAGATCGCGGAAGAAATCGGCCAGATACTCAGCAAGCTGGGCCTCCCCCTGACTCCCACCCTCCCCCGATGGGTTGACGCTGTCGATGGCCACCAGATTGCTCAACAGTTCGATCACCCTGCCGCGGTCGGCGCGTCCCTTGAATCGGCTCATGCTCTGCACCTCAAGGATCTCGTAGTAAGTGGCCGGCCGCGCTCCAGATCGGGTAGTGACGACTTCAGTCGTTGCTTGCTCACAGCGCAGGGCCAGCGACTGCAGCCATTACTACATCGATGCGGTAGGCCCATCCTATGATAGCGCGATCTCATCCGGAATCCGAGGAGCCTAGTGGATGGCCCCGGTAGTCAAGAGGGGAGGAGGCTTCCCCCTTCCCGGCATCGGGAAGGGGGAAGGGGGGAGGGGGTTAGGTCTGGACCCAGCATGGTTCAGGACATCGGTGTGAACCATGCCAACTTCCCTCAGGCGGCCTTCCTCTCCTCTGCAGGTCCTTCGTGGTGTCTCCGCTGCTCGGTACGGTTCTGGACCTCTTCCTGGATGTCGACCAGCTGGTCTTCGTCAACGGGGACGGTCCGGCGCACCGTTTCGCTGGGATGGCTAATCCGCTTCCAGTGTGTCTCGTTTCGTTTGCTCGCCAGCAGGTGCTGAAGCTGCCGTTCCAGTTCGGCCGTAACGTTGACGAGACCGTTGTCCAGGGTCTCCGCGTTGGCCGTGGCAAAGAACCGATCGCCTGGAAGCTCCAGCACCACACGGATGTTGTACAGCTCGTCGGTCACCGGCAGCCGGTGCAGCCTGACCGATGCCATCACCGCATCGCTCTCGTAGTGGTGCAGCAACCTCTCCAGCAATCCCAACTTCTCATGAACCAGGGACTGAGCTGACTCTGTCAGCTCCATGTCCTTGGTCCGGATTTTATAGTACATAGCGACCCTCCGAAGTCACTGACGGGGAGAGGGGGAGACGGGAAGAAGGTTTTCTTTCCCCCCGTCTCCCCGTCGCCCGGTCACCTCGTCTCAGTCGTCGCGCGTCCACCTGACGCGGGTGAAGGCCTCATAGGGCAATCGCTGGACGGTAAGACGCCCTTTGAAGGCGCTCTTGAGACCGCTCCCTATCCGCCGCGCCAGTGCCTGACTTGTGGTGAGGATGTAGATGGAGTTGTCTTTCTCCTGGACCGAGGCCAGACGAGCCATGGGATTGGTATCACGGGCTCGCTTCTCCTCGTTCCGCACCCAGTTCAGCACCTCTTCCCGGTGGCTCTGCAACCAGCTTCCCCTTAGCACCACCTCGCCGTCGAACATCTGGCGCTTGATCCTCTCGTCGGCGGGGCACAACGCTATCTTCACGTTGGAGTCCAGACGGAGCCGCTGATACTCGTGCTCGTCCAGATGCCAAAGCTTGCCGTCGGAAATGGCGTGGCACACGGGGCAGATGATCTGACCGTGGACTGCCGCGTCGAGACTCCTGGTCGGGAAGTTGGATCTTATCCGATCCGCTTCGGTCGGCCACTGGGCTTGGTGCCAGGTAGGCTCAACTCGTCCCGGCAGAATGGGTCGGGTGCTGGCCTTCACCACGGGGGTGCGTACTCTACGCATGGTTACCTCCCGGCTGAGAGATGGGTCCGCGCCTGAAAGTCGCGAAAGAGGGTATGGTCAACCTGAATGCGAGTCTTGATAGCCCGTACCCCCGCGATATCGCTGAGAATGCGACGAACCTTGCGGCAATCGGCAAGGGACTTAACCCTACCCGCGATCTCCACAGTTCCGTTGTTGACGTGGATCTTGCCATCCAGCATAACTACATCGTTCATGGCCAGGGTCTGCGCGGCCACGCTCTTCAGGTCGATGTCGTCGGTATACTCCGGCATGCGGACCTTGATGTTGCTCAGCACGTCTCGAAGCCCGTTGACATCCGCTGCTATCCGGATGGCTCTCTCCTCGTCAGATAGCTTCTCCACACTTCCCACCAATCGGGCGATGCCATGGGCCACCCGCGAGCCGATCCCCTCGAAGCCGGAGTTGTCGAGCTTCTGCCGGACCTTTCGGCTCAAGTCCTCATCGTCGAGGTAACCGT
This sequence comes from Chloroflexota bacterium, assembly GCA_021786215.1. The sequence goes on from JAJYNT010000018.1 coordinate 5,726, forward strand.
CCACCGAGACGGTGACGGCGTTCTGCACCAACTTGATGCCGGGGATCGCCTCAACCAGTTCCTCGGTGGCCATCCGCTGTGCTGCTGAGTCCACGACGCCCGAGACGGTGGCTATGCGACCCTCGATCTTGATGGTTATTCGGTCGTACAGCCCATCCCCCAGGTTCAGGCGGCCGTCTTCGGCCAGGGCGAAAAGCGCGTTGCCGGCTATCTCCTGGTCGTGCAGGCTGCTGCCCACCTCCCTGTTGGCCAGGCGCGCATCGTCCAAGCCTGCCCGCATCCCCGGTTCCCTCAGGGTAGTGTCGGTGGGAGGAAAGGGCTCCCGGGCCAGTCCACCCTTGCGTTGTTGTTGCGATGGATCCATTTCAGGGCCTCCTTGCCACAGATGGATTCCCCGGGGGCGCAAGATCTGTACCGACGGCGCACCACCGTCCGCTTCTAAGCAGCCTTGACTCACCGACGTGGTTCGGAAACAACCGTGGGGGCGGGTCTTAGATCCGCCCCCACCGCGAGAATATCAAAACCGGGTTTGCCCGGGTTGTTGTGCAGACCCTATAGCAAGAGACGGGCCGGACTCTCCAGCAACCGACGAAGCTCACCCAGGAAGCGAGCGGCGTCGGCGCCGTTGACGAGGCGGTGATCCGCCGATAGGGTCGCCTTCAGCGTGTTGGCCACCGTTAGAAGGCCCTGCTGGACGACCGGTCGGGGCGCCACGGTTCCCACCGCCAGGATGGCTGCCTGAGGAGGGTTGATGATAGCGTCGAACTCTTCCACTCCCAGCATTCCCATGTTGGTCACGGTGAAGGTCCCGCCGCTGTAATCCTCTTGCCGCAGGGTGCCCTGTCGAGTTCGACCTACCAGCTCTCGCGATTCCTTGGCGATCTCGAAGATCGACTTGCGGTCGCACTGCTGGATCACCGGGGCTATCAACCCATCCTCCAGGGCTACGGCCATGCCGAGGTTGATCTGCTGATACAGATTGCGCTTGCCCTCGCCGTAGTAGCCGTTCAGTCGCGGGAACTGGATGAGCGCCACAGCCGTGGCCTTCATGACGAAGTCGTTGAAGGAGATGTGCTCCCCCTCCGGAAGGGTCTGATTGAGTTCCTCCCGCAAGATGGTCACCCTATCCATGTCGATCTCGACAGTGGTGTAGAAGTGGGGGATGGTGCGCTTGCTCTCGGCCATGTGGCGAGCGATGGCCTGCCCCATCTTGGATAGCTCTTCGGTCTTGACGGGCACGCCCTCGGGCGGAGTGATGGCCGCTTCAGCCGGTGCGACGGGGGGAGGCGCGCTGGGGACCGGACGTTCGGGTGGAGCCGGACGCTCGGCGGTGGGCACTGCTGGGGCCGGCTTCTCCGGGGCACGCTGGCGTCGCGCGGCCTCGGTCAGGAACCGCTCCACGTTCTCCTTGGTGATCCGGCCCCCCGGGCCGCTCCCGGGCACTTCGCTGAGCTCTATCCCCTGCTCCTGGGCCAGCCGTCGGGCTACGGGAGAGGCCTTGACCCTCTCCTCCTCGCCGACCTCGGCAGCGGGCCCCGCTGCCTCTTGAACGCTCGGGCCCTTGGCGGAGACGGGCGTGGGTGGCGCTTCTGCCCCCTCTCCGGCACCCGTTTGCTGAGTTGGCAGAAGCTCGGCAGGAGGAATCTCAGCAGGCTTTTCCCCCGGCTCGCCGATCTGTGCGATCGGTTGGCCGACCGGCACCGTGTCCCCCTCCTGAACCAATATCTTCTGCAAAGTGCCGGATGTGAAAGCTTCTATCTGGATGTTCACCTTCTCCGTTTCAATCTCGGCGATCGGCTCTCCCTTCTTGACCTCATCGCCTTCGTGCTTGAGCCAGTGAACGATCCTTCCCTGGGTCATGTCGTATCCCATCTTGGGCATGACAACAGTAGTGGCGGGCACCGGAACCTCCTCGCGCTGATCGCTGGCAGCTACTTCTTCATCAGTTTCTTGACGGCCTCTATGACATCCTCCTCGTCGGGGATTGTCTCTCTCTCGAGCGCGCGATTGTAGGCTACCGGCACTTCATAGGCGGCCACCCTGGCCACAGGGGCGTCCAGGTAGTCGAACGCGTGCTCGTAGATGCGGCTGGCTATCTCCGCACCCATTCCCACGCTTCGCCATCCCTCCTCCGCGACCACCGCTCTGTTGGTCCGCCGCACCGATTCCAGAACCGGCTCCAAGTCCAGCGGGCGCAGGCAGCGCAGGTCGATCACCTCTGCCTCTATCCCCTCCTTGGCCAGTCTGTCGGCTGCTACCATGGAGACCATAGCCATTCGAGAGTATGAGATGATGGTCACGTCCCTGCCACGTCGAAGCACTCTGGACCTGCCCAGCTCCTCAACGTGCCCTCCATCGGGAACCTCCCCTCGAAGACTGTAGAGGAGGCTGTGCTCCAGGAACACCACCGGGTTGGGGTCCCTTATGGCGGCCTTCAGCAGCCCCTTGGCATCACGAGGGGTTGATGGAGCCACCACCAACAGCCCCGGGACGTAGGCAAAATAGTTCTCGAAGCTCTGGGAGTGGGTCGGACCTAGCTGGCCCCATCCGGACGCCGTCCGGATCACCATTGGCACGTCGACCTGTCCCCCGAACATGTAGTGGAGTTTCGCCGCGTGGTTCACGATCTGATCCAGGGCGAGCAGGGAGAAGTTCACCGTCATCAGCTCCGCCACCGGGCGAAGCCCGGCCATCGCTGCTCCCACTGCCGAGCCGACGATGACAGACTCGGCGATGGGGGTGTCCTTCACCCTCTTCTCGCCGAATTCCTCCACCAGACCCTTGGTGACGGCGTAGGTGCCGCCGTAGGCAGCCACGTCTTCGCCCATGACGAAGACCCTCTCATCGCTGCGCATCTCTTCCTGAAGCGCCTGGCGCAGAGCCTCTCGATAGGTGAGATCCGGCATGGCTACCTCCCCGCCCCAGCGCCTACCGGGGTGCCCAGCGCTACTTCCTGCGTGCCGGCGTAGACGTCTTCGCAGATCGCGGCGGCTTCCGGCTCTGGACTCTGCTCGGCGAAGTCCACGGCCTCCTGCACCTCCTGGTCTACCCTTTTGGAAATCACTCCCGCCTGCTCGGGGGTGAGGAAGCCCCCCAGCTCCAGGCTGGTCTCAAAGTGGCGGACGGGGTCCCGCAGCTTCCAGGTCTCCACCTCCTCGCGGTGGCGGTACAGCTCCGGGTCCGCCATGGAGTGGCCGCGGTAGCGGTAGGTCATGGCCTCCAGGATGCTGGGTCCCAGCCCATCACGCGCATACCCCAGGGCGTTGGAAACGGCATCCCGGACCAGCAGTACGTCCATCCCGTCCACCTGTCGGCTGGGCATTCCGTATGCGCAACCTTTGGAGTGGATCGCCTTGAGGGCCGACGCACGGGCCAGGTGGGTGCCCATCCCGTAGGCATTGTTCTCCACCAGGTAGACTATGGGGAGCCGCCACAGGGCGGCC